>CAZTLA010000042.1:0-19825 GCA_964614365.1 uncultured Syntrophales bacterium
GCCGCTGGTCCATGGTAAAGGCATGCGTCGTGGTCATGAGCCCCTTCACGATGGTAAAGTTATCATTGAGAATCTTGGCCACGGGGGCAAGGCAGTTCGTCGTGCAGGAGGCATTAGAGATGATATGGTGCTTCGATGGATCATAGGTGTCTTCGTTGACGCCCATCACAAACGTAGCGTCAAGCCCTTTGCCGGGAGCAGCCAAAATCAGCTTCTTCGCCCCTGCCGCAATGTGTCCGACGAGATCCTCCCGCTTGGTGAATTTTCCCGTAGATTCGACGACAATCTCTATGCCCAGCTTCCCCCAGGGGAGCTCCTCCGGTTTCGTGGTCGCGCCAAGCACCTTGATTTTCCGACCGTCGACGACCAGATTATCCCCTTCCACGGAGACATCAGCCCCGAACTTGCCGTGGACCGAATCATATTTAAGCAGATGGGCAAGGACTTCCGGCTTGGCGCGCGTATTGACGGCTACAACATCGATATCGCCATACCCGTGGCATGCCCTCACCAGGTACCTGCCCACTCTCCCGAAGCCGCTGATCGCAACTTTTATACTCATAGGCTCCTCCTGTTCTATCGAAACATACTGCCGCCGCGGATAATATCCACAGGGCGTTTTTTTGTCAATATTTTTTTGGCCCGACCGGTCATTGTCCCCCCGCAGAATGGGGAACTGCGGGCAATAGCTAACGGCTCCGGGCAACACCGACCCGGTCACAGTACCTTGCCACCGGACAGATGCTGCACAGGGGAGAAACAGGGCGACAGACATTTCTGCCAAAGGCAACCAGCAGGGTATTGAAGAGGATCCAGTAACGGTGGGGCAGTTTCTCTCTCAGGGCATATTCCGTTTGTTCGGGCGTTTTCGTGGCCAGATACCCCAGACGGTTGCAAATACGATGCACGTGCGTATCCACGCATATGCCTTCCTTGCCGTAACCCAGGGACACCACCAAATTTGCCGTCTTTCTGCCCACCCCTTTCAAGCTCAGCAATTGTTCGATGGTGTCGGGCACGCGGGAGGCAAAACGATCGACGAGTTCCCGGCAGACGTGAAGGATCGTTTTGGCTTTGTTCCGGTAGAAACCAACCGGGTAGATTGCCCGCCTGATCGCTCCCTCTGAAAGTTTCAGCATCTCTTCCGGAGTGGTCGCCAGTGCAAACAGTCGCTCCGAGGCCTGCGCCGTAACTTCGTCCTTGGTCCTCAAGCTTAAAAGCGTGGAAATAAGAATGGGAAAGGGACCGCGCCGCTCCTCCGCCAGGAGGGAAACAACGGGCAGTTCCCGCCCCTCCAGATCCCGCTTCATGAGACGAACTATCTCTGCGATATGACGGTCATCCATGGTGTCGTCAATCGTAGCCTTCTTCGTTCGCCAGCATGTCGAGGTGCAGCGTGGCAATATCCTCCACGTCGAGGTTGACCTCATCTTCGCCACTGCTTAAATCAACCATCTTTATGTACCGCCTGCAGACATTGCATACGTCAACCCGGTACCGTTCCTCGCCTTCAACGGCAAAATAGGCCAGGGTCTTTTGTTCCTCGTTGCCGCAGAAGGGACACTTGACGTGCGTGAAACTCCATTCAAATCCGCACTGGTTGCAGAAGAGAAATCGTCTCTCCCCTTTCCGGATCCCTCCGATCTTCGGTTCCCTGCCGCACACGGGGCAGTAGCCTTCGGACCATCCGGAACGGGAAATGAGGTCGGCATATTGTTCCGCAACCCCTTCCAGCGCCGGCCGCAGACTTTCTTCCATGAACAACTCAATGACATCAAACTGCTCGTCGTCGGAATCAACGGGAAAATCATCCGCGGATACGCCACAGAAATAATCATGTATCATCTCGCTAAAATCAATGGCGCCGTCCTTGATTTTCTGCGCCAGATCTCCTGCCTCCCCGGGAACGCGTTTGCCGGCAATTTCCAGTAATTGCAGGAAGTACTTCCTCGGTTCCGTGAGATCAAAATGACCGGTGGAGAAATCGATGAGCGGCAGCCCGCCGGCAATTTTCTTTTCTACAAGATTCTCATCCACGGGGAAAATGTTCTGTTTCATATTCCGGCGGTATTCTTCCCTGAGGATGAGTACTTCCTCGAGTACCTCAAGCAACTCGTTGTAATAGGGACTTACGCTTTTATAATGCTCGATCGTCTTGAGCGTATCTGTAAGCATTTTTGCCATGCCTTCCTGTACTCCCTTGTCATTCGTCGGCGCCCGGACATCCTGCACGCTTGCAGCGCCCTCGACATCCCCCCGATACGGTATCGATGTCCACGTCGCGCCCTGTTCTATATATCCTTCCCGACCAAAGTCAAGCGATTATTTGAAGCGTAATCCCCACTCGCCCCACTCACTTTTCTTGACAAACATTCCCGAATACTTTAGCCTTGTGAAGAATTGCGGGAATCAATCAGGAGGAACATCATGTTGAGAAAAGGTTATCGTTTTCACTGTGCACTGGCAGGTTTGCTGGTGCTTCTTGCCGTTGCCTGTGCGCGTTACGAAAGACAGGTTGTGCCCTTCAAATTGCCCTCCGCCTACCCGAATGCCACTGACGCGGCGGGGGCGGTGATCGCGGCCAGGGCGTATGATGACGGCAAGGAGGCATCGGGAGCCTTCGGTTTCGATATCCGGGGGGCGGGAATACTGCCCGTACAGGTGGTCATTGACAACAAGGGGAAGCATCGTCTGGAAATCGTGCCGGAGAAGACGCTGCTCGTGGACCGGGAAAACAACATCTGGCCGATCCTCGACAAAGGGCTGGCCTATGACCGGATAGAGAAAAAAACGGAGTTGGGCAGGGTGGCGCCGGAGGCGGGAAAATCAGGGCTGCTGGGCGGTCTGGCCGGGGCCGCCATCGGTGCGGCAATCGGCATCGTGACCGGGCACAATGTGGGTGACGCCGCAATGAAGGGCGCCGCCCTGGGCGGCGCCGCAGGGGCCACCATGGGAGGCGCCAAGGGCTTGTCCGAAACGGATGCCCGTTCCGCGATCCGGGATGACTTGAGGACAAGATCTCTTGAAAAGAAAGCGATAAACCCCCAGGACCTCGCCCACGGTTTTATATTCTTTCCCGGTGAAGCGAAGAAATCCCAAGAATTGCGGTTGCAGATCAGGACCCTCGATACGGGCGAGACCTTTAACCTGACATTGAAGTTTTAGGGAGAGCGCAAGCGTCTCCGCTCGGCAGATATGCCTGTTTCCGTAAATGCATTTCCGGAGTAACTCAGAATGACCGAAAGAAGAATCCTGGTGGTTGATGATGAGTATCTCATTCGCCTTACCCTTCAAAAAAATCTCGAAAAAGCGGGCTATGGCGTGCTCCTGGCGGAAACGGGCGCCGAGGCATTGCGGCAGGTTAGAGAAGAGGCGCCCGATATTGCGCTCCTGGATATCAATCTTCCGGATATGGATGGTTTTGAAGTTCTGGAGAAGGCGATCAAGACAGACCCGAGTATCGTTCCCATCATGATTACCGCTTTTGAAGAGGTGGAGCGGGTAGTGAGGGCAATGAAATTGGGCGCTTTTGATTACATTGCAAAACCCTTCGACTTCAGCAAGGTTCGTCTGTCCATAGAGAAGGCGCTGGAGGCGTCCCAGCTCAAGCGGGAATTGAAGTACCTGCGGCAGGAGCGGAAGGGGCGATTAGGAGTTGCCAACATCATCGGGAACAGCCCGGAGATGCGGAAGGTCCTTGAGATGACAGAGAAAGTGGCCGCCAGTGACGCGGTAACGGTGTTGATTCAGGGGGAAAGCGGGACGGGAAAAGAACTGATTGCCAATGCCATCCATAACCAGAGCAGGCGGGAAAACATGCCCTTTGTTGCCGTAAATTGTGCGGGAGTGGCTGAGAACATGTTGGAGAATGAGCTCTGCGGTCACGAGAAAGGGGCCTTCACCGACGCCAATGAGGTAAAAAAAGGACTCCTCGAGGTGGCTGACGGCGGATCCCTGTTTTTAGATGAGATCGGCGATATGAATCAGGCCATGCAGGCGAAAATCCTGCGACTTATTGAACAAAAAGCCTTTCGCAGAATGGGGGGCGTAAAGGACATACATGTTGACGCCAGGATCATCACCGCTACGAATAAAGATCTGAAGAGATTGATGGATGAAGAAAAATTCAGGGAAGACCTTTTTTATCGAATAAACATTGTTAATATATACATCCCTCCTCTCCGAGAGCGGCGTGAAGACATCCTTCTTTTGGCGAAATATTTCGTTGTCAAATATAATGAGGATTTCCATAAGAGCATCCGGACAATCTCCAAAGAAGTTGAACGTTTTCTCATGGCCTACGATTGGCCCGGCAATGTCCGGGAGTTGAGAAACATCATCGAACGGGCAATGATCCTGGACGATGGCGATACGCTCCTTATGGAACACCTGCCTTTGGAAATCCTGGGACAGTCCGGCAGAGAGGGTGAAGTCATAAAAGGACTTCACATTCCGCCGCAGGGGATCTCCATGGAAAAAGTGGAAGAGGCCCTGGTAAGGGAAGCCCTGGAAATAACTGGAGGAAATCAGACAAAAGCCGCTAAATTATTAGATATCAGCCGTGATTCACTGCGACACCGCATGCAGAAATTCGGAATCCTCGCTGGCCCTGATTAATAAACATCAACAATCTTTTCCGTATTCTCCACAAAATTCCTTCAACAAAGTGTTCCCCTGCGTAAAAACTCTCAGGGGTGTGCGAGAAATCTCGCAAAAAATTGAATTGCCGGGAATTAAGGATTTTCAGGGGGGAACGTCAGCCTCCGCTGTAACTATCCTAATTGCTGCTGTTTATCATTTAATTTATTTTTATAAGGCAATCATTGTTGAGTTGGAACACTGCTTGCAGTTCAGGAAGTACAGGAAAGAATCTGACAATATTTTGTCTGTAACATTGGGGTTCTCCCAAAGGTTGGCCAACCCGCGGGGGACGAAAGAAATAAACAAGGACGGCTGTGAGGAGCCTCACCTTCTCATACCGTCCTTTTTTATTTGCCCCATATCAACTGAAAGAAAGGTTTTGCCCGGCGGAACCTTACCGAAACAACATATCGGTGCTCTTGAGGAATAACTTTAGATAGAGATAAGAAACAAGATGAACTCTTCGATGAAAGTAGGTGTTTTCTCCCTCTCAATTTTGCTGCTCTTAGCGGTGATTGCGGGCGTGGCGCCGGCACCGGTGGCGGCCGGAGTAGCGGGGAATTACCTCTACAGTCTGTCCAACTTCGATGGCACGATACCCTATACCTGGGCGCGATTGTACCTTGATGAGAAGGCAGGAGAAACATACGTGGCTGACGGGACCGATATACGGGTGTTCAACGGAAACGGCATGGAGATCTATTCCTTCAACGCAGAAGGACTTGGCAATATTCAGGATATTACCGTCGATCCCGATGGGAATATCTTATTTCTTACCGGTGGCCAGTCATTGAGTGACTTCACCATCGTCAAATGCAATTTTCGGGGAGAGTTCCTGGCCGTGATCAACGTAAAGGATATCCTTCCCGCGGATGTTCCGAGTCTCCGTCCTGACACGCTCCTGCTCAAGCGCGGGCATCTCTATCTGGTGGACAAAAGCGCGATGCAGATTCTCATGGTCGATCTCAAGGGAAAATATGTGGGCCGGTATGACCTCGTATCCATCCTGAAGCTCGCCAACAAAGAGAAAAGCGGCGCCGAAATAGTGGGGTTTAACATTGACGGGGAAGGGAACATGCTTTTTACCGTTCCCGTGCTGTTTACCGCCTATCAGGTTTCCCCGGATAGGAAAGTGAAGGCCTTCGGCGCACCGGGCAGTTCACCGGGGAAATTCAACATTGTTGCCGGGATCACGACGGACATCCGCGGCTACTGCTACGTGGCGGATACGTTGCGCTCGGTAGTCATGGTGTTCGACAACACGTTTAAATTCGTGATGGAGTTCGGATACCGGGGCGCAGGGAAAGAAAACCTTGTGGGGCCACGGGATTTGACGGTGGACGGAAACGGTCTGCTCTACATCACGCAACTGGCGAAGAGAGGCATCAGTGTTTTCAGGATTACGTACAACTAACGAAAATAAGCATTCAGTAAAGGAGGTGGTGCGGGGAGGGAATAGAAAGAGAAGCATGAGTGAGGTTAGGACGAGGTAACGGTATATATGCCGGTGCGACCGGCATCAAAAATCCTCCGAAAAAGGTAAACCCATCGGAAGGTGGGGGCACAAAGCCGACGGATCCCCAGGGACGGCCGGGCTGCCGGAATAACAACCGGAATAGAAAGGGGATTACAAATGAAAACGGTAAAATTTGGATTTATTTTCGTATCGGCGCTCGTGCTGGCGATAGGGTTCGGCAGTACCGGGCATGCGTTTCATGACGGCGGCGTCGCCTACTGCGACGGCTGCCATACCATGCACAATTCATCAGGTAACGCAAAGATGACCGTGGGGGCTAATGCCATCGGCACGGCCAATGCCTATCTGCTGAAAGGCAGCGATCAGAGCTCCACCTGCCTGAACTGCCATGGCGGCACGGGTACTTCGCCAAGCAGCTACAAAGTGGCGACGACTAATGCAGGAGCAAGCGTGACGCCCGCACAGCTCACGCCCGGCGGAGACTTCGGATGGCTCAAAAAAAGTTACACCTGGACGGCTCCCAGGACAGGCTCCAGTCCCGGTGACCGACATGGACACAACATCGTGGCCACGGACTTCGGTTTTGCCGCGGATGCAACCTTGGCAACCGCGCCCGGTGGAACGTACGATGCGACAAAACTCGCCTGCTCGAGTTGCCACGATCCCCACGGCAAATACAGGATTATCGACGCAGCTGGAACGACCATTCAGTCCGGCGGCGCCCCGATTCATGCATCGGGCTCCTACGGTGAACTGCCAACGGCGGCAGAAGCAGTCGGCGTCTACCGTCTGCTCGCCGGCAGCAACTATGCCCCCAAATCCTACAATGCGGTACCCTTTGCGAATAACTCGCCCGTGGCCGTCGTTCCTTCAAGCTACAACAGGTCTGAAACGGCAACCGATACCAGGGTTGCGTATGGGAAAGGCATGTCCGAATGGTGCTCGAACTGCCACACCGTAATGCACAATGACAGCTACCCGTCGAATCTGCGTCACCCCGCCGGCAATGGTGGAAAATTAACTGGAGCTGTAGTTGCCAACTACAATGCATACAAAAAGACGGGAGACATGACCGGAGTTGCGGCCTCGTCATACACCTCACTGATTCCCTTCGAGAAAGGGACAACTGATCTCGCTGCCCTGACGACCGTCAGCACTTCAACGACAGGCGCTGATACAAGCGATAACGTTCTTTGTCTCACCTGTCACCGGGCACACGCTGCGGGTTTCAAGAGCATGTCGCGGTGGAACAATGCCGCCGAGTTCCTGACGGAAGGCGGCGCGTATGCTGACCCGACAACGCTAGGCAACGTCGCTGACGGAAAAACTCCTGCCGAGTACCAGCAGGCCATGTATGGCAGGCCGGCAAGCGCATTTGCAACATTCCAGCGGTCGCTCTGCAACAAGTGCCATGCGAAAGACTGAACCGACCCTGTCCTGAGGCCACAGTGCAGGACATGAGCAAAAAGAGTAGGGACGTGCCGGCGCACATGCCGGCACGTCCTTTCCGGTAAATCGAGTGTGGGTAGTCCTTGCGAAAGGGGGGGAACATGAAAGCACGCACGATAGCCGTTTTCCTAGTGGCAATGTTTTTGGTTTTTGGGTATCACGACAGGGCCGTCGCATTTCATAGCGGCGGCGTCGCCTATTGCGATGGCTGCCACACCATGCACAACTCAAGCAATGGCAGCAGGATGGGGACTGCCGGTAGCGTCGGCCAGGCCAATGCCTATCTGTTGCAGGGCACGGATCAAAGCTCCACGTGCCTGATCTGCCATTCGGGCAGCGCAGCGGGCGGTGAAAAAGTGGCCACCTATCCCTCGCCGGCGGCGGGTGCGCCTCCCGTACAGCTCACGCCCGGCGGAGACTTCGCCTGGGTGAAAAAGACCTACTCCTGGACGACGTCGGATGGAGTTCCGGGCAGCAGTGCCGGTGAGCGGCACGGACACAACATTGTTGCCGCAGATTTTAATTTCGTTGTGGACAGTACCCTGACAACGGCTCCGGGCGGGACGTACGATGCCGCAAAGCTCCACTGCTCCAGTTGCCATGATCCCCACGGCAGGTACCGGATCACCGCCAATCCCGTGACTGCGATCAGCGCAAGTGGGAACGCTATCGCCGGTTCCGGCTCCTATGGGGACCTGCCCACGGCCGATACATCGGTCGGCGTCTATCGCTTACTGGGCGGCAAATCCTATGCACCGAAATCAAGCGGATACACGTTCTCCTACGATCCCCCCATTGCCGTTGCCCCGACCTCCTACAACAGACCGGAGGATCAATCCGATACGCGAGTGGTATATGGGAAATATACCGGCGATTGGTGCGCTAATTGCCATGAGGCATTTCACAGCGTCTTTGGGAGCGGCTTTGTTCACCCCGCGGGCACACCGGTAAATACGGACATCGCGAATAACTATAATCTCTACGTAAAGACGGGAAGGATTAACGGTACGGTGGGTACCGCATACACCTCGATGGTGCCGATCCAGAACGACAATACCAATGATCTGACGGTCCTTGCGGGGAAAGTCGGATCCACTGCCGGTGCGTCGAGCAACGACAGGGTTGTCTGTCTCACGTGCCACCGCGCCCATGCTTCCGGATGGGACAGCATGACCAGATGGAACAACAAGTCTGAATTCCTCGTTGTTAAGGGAGAGTATCCCGGAACGGACGCATCGACTGCGGAAGCCCAGAAGGGGCAGTATCATCTGGGGAGAACAAAGGCGGAAGTCGCAAAAACCTTCTATGGCAGGTCGGCAGGCGCATATGCCTCCTTCCAGAGATCGCTGTGCAACAAGTGCCATATTAAGGATTAGATGCCGCCGAAGCAGGAACTTCATAAGAAAGGCTGAGCAATTCAGCCTTTCTTATGGTATATATTTCCGGCGCCGGTTTCACGTCGCGATAATCCGGCGTGAGGTGTTTCGTGCTGACGGTGCCAGGAGGATTTTTGAAAAAAAGAGTATGCATCTCCTCAGTTGTTCTCCTGCTGCTTCTTGCAGGATGCCAAACAATCGCCCTCCGGACAAAGCCGCCCCTCGAGGAGGAGGGAGAACTCTTCCTGTATATGAATCCCTTCCCGCAGGGGGGTGAAAGGATCGCCTTTGCTCTCTCGGGGATATTTGCGGTAAGGGACGACGACAGACGTTTTCCCCTTTCTGTGGCGCGGGCTGAAATTGCATCGGACACCATGAAGAGACAGCGCCTCCTCGCTTCCGGCTTGCTGCCCCCGGGCAGGTATGCGGGTCTCGCTTTCGGGGTGAAAAGCGCGGCACTTCGGGGTGAGGAGGGATATTCCAACCTTCTGACGGCTGATGCCTCGGTGCGGAACTTTTTCCCCTTTGAAATCAGAAGAAAAAAAGCCGTAATGATAGCGATCACCTTCAGGCCATCCGACTCGGTCGGCGAAGGTTTTCGCTTCACTCCGGCCTTTACTCTCGAAGTACCGTCTCGACCGCTTCTTGCCCTGACGGGATATGTCTCCAATGAGGGGGATAACACGGTTACGGTCTTCGACAAGCAGTCCGGACTGGTCAGGGGAATGATCGCCACGGGGAAGGAACCCACCGGCATGGCTCTTGATCAGTTTCGCCGGCAGGCCTACGTCGCCCTTTCCGGGGAGGATGCAATAGCCGTGATCGATATGACGGCGGGAGAGGTGGTGAACAGGATCGATCTCCATGCACGGGACGCTCCGAAGGAGATTGCACTTTCTCCGGACGGCCGGACGCTCCTTGCCGTCAACAGCGGTTCGAATACCGTCAGTTTTATCGATCCGCTCTTCCTGAACGAGACAAGCAGGATAACGGTAGGAACCAATCCCGTCACCGTCACGATGGACCGTGCAGGGCAGCGGGCCTATGTGTTCAATTCCTTTTCGAATTCCCTATCGGTCATCGATATCCCCAACCGGGCCGTTACGGCAACGGTTGCTGTTGAGCCCGCTCCCCTGCGGGGAGAGTTCAACAGAAGCGGCGACAGACTGTATGTCGCCCATGAATGGTCTCCCTATCTTACCGTGCTCGATACGGCGTCACTCACCGTAGTAAAGCGGATGTTCGTCGGTGCGGGAATTTCCTGCATGAAGCTTGACAGCAGGCAGGACATGCTCTATGTAGCCAAAAGAAACACCTCCCTGGTCGAGGGATATGACCCCTTCTCGCTGCTTCCCGTCGATTACATCAGGGTGGGGGGGGATGTTGCACAGATTGCCATTGACCGGGAGGGGGGCAATTATATTTTTGTCGTGCCGGAGCATGGTGGGGTTGCGGCGGTCAACCCCGCCGGCAAGAACACCGTTTTCGATATCGATACGGGGACGAACCCCTATCGGGTGACTTTCATGGGGGATCAGTAAAGGAGCACGGCAACGGTGGGAAGGAGAAAACTGTGGCGGGAAAAGGCACACACAGGGACGCTTTTATTTTGTGGCGCGAACGCGGGAGGAGACCATACGTACGTACCTGAAAGGCGTTGTTTGCGTGGTGTTGTTCTCTTTCGCACTTTTGCAGGGCGTGACCTTTGCCGAAGGGATAAGCGGGTCTATGGAACTTGGCTACAGCGCTGGCAATTCCACATCGAACACGATACAGGGCGCATCCACGAAATCAACGAGCGAACTTTTTCAACAGCGGTACCGTCTTTTTTACAACAGGAACCTTTTCCCGAACCTCCGGTGGAACGTGGGCGGCACCGTTGAAAAGACCGCTACCACGACGAGGATGGACGGCGCAGACTCGGAGGGCACGAACACCCGTGTCGCGCCGTCAACAGATCTTCTGTTGAGCACTCCCTTTGTCAGTGCAGGAATCGGTTTCAGCAAGATTGAGGAGAAGCAGGATTCCGGGGGAAGCTCCACGACTGCCGTCAGGGATGTTTACTTTGCAAGTCTGGGATTGCGGCCCTCTGAGCTTCCCAGCCTGAATATTTCATTCCAGCATGCAGACACCTACGACAAAGACCATACCAGTGCAGACAGGATGAGTGACACCCTTGCACTGAGTTCACGATACTCTCCGCTGCGGGGCCTTGACCTGGGATATCAGGGGAACTATTCTTCCGTTACCGACAAGCTCACGAATTTTCGGGTGGATACAGAGTCGCACAGCGGGAGGATAAGCTATGCAGGCCAACTGCTGCAGAACAGGGTCTCCCTCAGCACCAGCTACAATATCACCCAGTTCACAACCGAGACAATAAGCTCCGGCGGGGGAGAGGTGTCCTTCCAGGAGTTTCCCGCTACGGGAATGTCGGCCATTGACGATCTTCCGGCAACAGCGGTGGACGATGCCCTGGCAGCGACACCCGACCTGATCAACAATGTCGCCAACACGGGACCGACCAGTCTCAATTTTAATATCGGATTCCTCGACGGGCTGGATACCCGTACACGAAATTTTGGTCTCGATTTTGGGGTCGGCAATGATAAAGAGATCAACACCCTTTACGTCTCCGTAAGTGATGCCGTAAACATTAGTTCCGTTGCCGATTTTTTCTCGTGGGAAGTGTATGTGAGCACGGATACCGCCGACGCCTTTGCGCTCAGGCACTGGACCCAGCAGCCGGTGACTGCCGTCTCGTTCAATCCCTTTGACCGGCGTTTTGAAATCAAATTTCAAAATGTAAAGACTCGGCTTATCAAGGCGGTGACGCATCCCCTGCCCGCTGCAGCGCCGCTGTCGGGAAACATCTCCTATAAAAATATTTTTGTGACGGAGCTGCAGGCCTTCATCAGAAAATCGGCGGCTGATCTTGAGAAAAAAAGCGTGCAGGTTTCACAGACCTATGACCTGAATGTGAGAACCAGGCTGTTCAACTCTCCGTTACTCTTCCATGACCTTTACTACTGGCTCGCCGAGACGAATTCGGGCAGCGCGTCCCGGCACATCCTGTCCAATGGTCTTTCTTTAACGCACACCTTTAACCGGATATTCTCCGGCGGCGCGCGGGTCGCCGTTGAAGAAAGCAGCGATCAGGCGGGGAACAAGACTGCCTATCTCACCAGTGCATCGCTGAGGGCTGTTCCCCTGAAAACGCTCAGCCATAATCTGGTTTTCAGCAGCCGGGATGAGGAGCGGGAAGGGCAGAAGAGCAATAACCGTTCCGTTTTCCTCAACAACCTGCTCGAAGTGTACCAGGGCATGAACCTCATCCTCTCCGAGGGGGTAAGTTCCAGCACCTCGGAAACCGGACAAACAACGGACAGCACCACCTTAACCTATGGGGCGAATATCGTTCCCCACCGGACGCTGTCCGCCAGTCTGTATCTTTCCGATTCGAAAACCACGCAGTCCGGTGGGGGAAAGTCGCCCACGGAGTCTTCCACGCAAAGGAGCGATCTGTCGCTGGCGTACCGCCCCTTCGAGACGGTGTATCTTTCCTATGCATACGGAATTCTGAAGGCATCGGGGAGGGAACCGAGTACGGTCCAGAGCTATGGCATAGCGTGGTCACCCTTTCCCGACGGCGCGATACAATTTAATATTGCCTACGCGGAAAGCCTTCTGTCCGATAACGCGAGCAAGACATCCTTCTTGACTCCTTCCATGCGCTGGAGGTTGAACAGCAAGGTTTTCCTGACTCTCAGCTACCTGGCATCAAAGAGCGAGTCCGCGTTGCAGACTTCAGAGACGAGGAGTTTCGACGCGAACGTTACCGTTACGTTTTAATGGGTGTAAGTAAGACGGCAAATGAAGTGAACGAGAATTCAATATCAGGTACAATCGGTGATCGTATGATCAAAAAAGAACGAAGGTGCAAATGGGGGTGGCTGTGCAGTCTCCTGGTCATTGTCGCCTTTCAATCCTGCGGTGCACATACGGAAGTATATCGTGACCAGGCAATGGACTTCGGTGCGGTACAGATTGTTGCGGTGATGCCTTTTGCGAACACGTCGAAGGATCAAATGGCAGCCGAGAGGGTGCGGGATGTGTTCATCCCCATGCTCCTGTCCGAGGGAGCGTTCTATGTGCTTCCTCCCGGGGAAGTAGCACGGGGTATTGCGAGGGTCGGCATCAATAATCCGGTATCACTTTCGACGGAGGATGTGACGCGTCTCGGCGCGCTCTTGAAAGTGAACGCCCTTATCGTCGGCACCATAAGGGAATACGGAGAGATCAGATCCGGTTCCACCGAAGCCAACGTCATTTCCCTGAGCCTGCAGATGATCGAGACGCAGACCGGAAAGATCGTTTGGGCGGCCTCATCCACCAAGGGAGGGATAAAAATGAAGGATCGACTCTTGGGAGGCGGGGGCGCTCCCATGAACGAAGTTACGGCGGAGGCCGCGCATGATCTCATCGACAAGCTTTTCCAGTAGAGTTCGGACCTTTTCTTTCTGCATTCTCCTTGTCGTTGTTTCCGGCTGCACGGGGCAGCGGAATGTCTCTCTCCCCGTCCTGCATGAGCCGATGCGCATTGCCGTTCTGCCCTTCGATAATCTCAGCGGGGGAAAAACGCCGGTGAAAGAGATGCGGCAGCTCTTGCTGCAGCAGATGAAAAGACACGGATTACCGTGCATTCCCGACGAAAAGATGGAAGCGTTTCTCGCGAAATACCGGATACGCTACACCGGCGGAATCAATCCCCAGGTGGCCGATGCGGTGAGAAATGAACTGGATGCCGAGACCGTGCTCATTACGACGGTAGAACTGTCCGATGCGGGCGTCAATCCGAAAATCGCTCTCTTTTCGAGACTTGTTTCTACCGGGAACGCCGTGCGCATCCTGTGGATGGATAGTGTGGGATTGTCCGGCGACGATTCGCCCGGCATTTTCAAAATCGGTATCATCGAGGATCCCCGCCTCCTTCAGGCGGCGGCTCTCCAGAGACTTGCAGATTCGCTTGCTGCCTATCTTGTGAGCCATGTCGGGAGTGCGGCAGGAACGGGTCGCCACGGCCACGACAGAGATCAGAATCGAGAAGACGACCGGGGATACGTTGTTCGTTCCGCTGCCGGTCGAGGAAGGTTCGCCCCGAAAGTGTACTTTCAGTTGCCTTTTCCGGGAGGGCGAAAATGCCGGATAGCGATATTGCCCTTTCAGAACGAGACCGAGAGAAAGGGTGGGGGAGAGATCCTGATGCTCCACTTTGCCAGGCAACTGGTGAATAAGCGGGATGTGGAGGTAATCGAGCCGGGAGCCATGCGGCAGAAACTCATTGACTTGAGGATGATCATGAGCAAGGGGGTATCCCTCGCCGATATGGATGTCATTGCGGACGTTCTGGATGCGGACATGATCCTTGCAGGCAAGTGTTCACGGTATGACGATTATGAGGGAGTCAGCGGTATCCCGCGGGTGATGTTTTCCGTCCTCATGATCGAGCGGGAGAGCAGGAAAATGGTGTGGTCATCGGCAAGCTACAACGAAGGTGATAACGGGGTGCTGTTCTTTGACTTCGGGAAGCTGCGTACGGCGAGTTCGCTCGCATCCAGGATGACCCAGGCGGTTGCGGAACTGCTGGTGCAACAGAGACAAAAGTGATTTACAACATGATTTTCCGGTGGTATTAGTGCTGCCCCGCTGAGGACAGCGGCACGCTGCCGCAAGGGACAAAGAAAGGGTTTTATATGATAAAGGTTATTGTCAAAACGGTGCTTACGGCGTTGTTGATTCCGCTCTTCTTGTGTGCGGCCCTGCCGGCTCCTTCATTTTCCGGGGAGGCGCCGCCGGGCAAACCAGCCCGCGAGGGAACGGGAGAAAAGACCTCATCGAAAACGAACGCCGAAGTCAATGTTACCCTGAACGTTCCCCTGTCGCTGTCACAATTCTCCCCGCTCCCCGTCGCCGTCGTTAATAACGAACCGATTACGCTGGGCGACATGAAAGAGGCGATTGCCTCCGCCCATGCGGAGAAGACCGATACCCAAAAGGCGCAGGGCATCAATTTCGGAGAAATACTCAAAAGGCTCATCAACATGAAGCTGATCATCCAGGAAGCAAAAACCATGGGGCTTGATGATATGCCCGAAGTAGAAGAAATGGTGGACGTCTTTGCCCGGCAAACGCTTCGTGATCAACTCCTCTCCCAGAAGACAAAAGATATAACGCCCGACAAGGCGGAAGTTGAGAAAATCTATAAGGAGCTGGCCCAGGAGTGGAAAATACGTTCCGTTCTTTTCGAGAAAGAGGATGACGCAAAAAAGATGCGGGAAGAGATAGCCGGCGGGAAGGACTTCGCTGTTGCGGCGGAAGAGGCAGTGAAGGGGAAGAAGGCCAAAGGAGGGGAAGAAGGGGCCCTCATGAAACCGAAGGATTTCCTGCCGCAGATCGCGGAAATGGTTGCGAAGATGAAGCCCGGTGCCGTGAGTCCGGTCATCAAGGTGGAACCAAAAAAGGGCGAGATAGGGTATGCAGTCCTTAAGCTTCTGGAGATACAGTATCCTGAAAATCCCGAGGCACGGGCACAGGCGGAAAAACAAGCGAATGTGCGGAAGGGAGCGGAGACGCTCAAAAAATTTACCCAATCACTTCTGAAGAAATATGGGAAACTGAATTGGGCGGCAATCAAGTCACTGGACTATGAAGCCCCCAAACCAGGCATTGAGAAGCTCTTAAAGGAGAAGCGCGTGCTTGCAACCGTCAAGGGAGAACAGCCCATAACCGTTGCCGATCTGACACGTGCCCTGATGCAGCAATATTATCACGGGATAAAAATGGCGTCGGAGGGAAAGCGGGTAAACGAGAACAAAGTGGGGGTTTTGTTGGGTCTTCTGGAGAAGGCGCTTTTGCGAAAAGAGGCGCTTCGTTTGGGGATCGGCAAGACGGAGGAGTACCTAAAGGCGGTGCAGGAATACAAGGAGTCCGTCCTGTTCGGCGCCTTTATCCAGAAGGCGATTATTCCCGACATCAAGGTCACGGCTGAGGATATCCAAACATTCTATGCAGAAAACAAAACGGAATTCTCCTCCCCCGAAATGATCAGGATGCGGAACCTGGTCTTTTCGAAAAGGGAGCAGGCGGAGGATTCCATTGAAAAGCTGAGAAGAGGGACCGATTTCAACTGGCTGATGAGCAACAGTGAGGGGCAAGTGGACAGGTCTGACGATACGGTCCTTTCCTTTGAAGGGCCCCTGCTCACCGTAACCGCCCTTCCCGATGGCGTCCGAAAGGCTGTGACGGGGGCCAATGCCGGCGACGTCCGGTACTATGGGAGTCCTGAAGGCTGGCACTACGTCCTGCTTGTCCAGCGGGTTGTTCCCTCGAAGTTTGAACCCCTTGATGCGGTCAAGGATGGCATTGTGAAGAAGGCTTTCGATAGAAAGCTCATGCAGTCGGTGGAAGAGTGGGCGAAGAAGCTCAGAGAATCAGGCGAGGTAACGGTGTATCTGGTATCGCCCTCCGGTATCTGAAGACCGGAAGAAGTACGGAAGGAGAAAATATGTATCATCTTCGATCCACGGGGAAAATGCTGGTTGTGCTTGTTGCGTTGCTGCTGCTGGGAAGCAGCCTGTATACATACATTAGTGGCGCGGCGCAGAGGACATTTGCCCGGAAGGATTGCCTTGACTGCCATAAGAAATTTACCGAAAAGTACCTGGGCATGAAGAGCGTGCACAAGGTGGTGAAGGAAGGGAAATGCGAAGAGTGCCACCAGCGGCATGGTATTGTTCCCAAACTCTTTCTGAAAAGAGAGGGCAACAATACCTGCTTCCCATGCCATCCCCGGGATAAAATAGGCGCTAACAAGGCTTTTATGCATACGGCGCTGAAATCGGGAAAGTGCACTACCTGTCATAATCCGCACGGCTCCCCGGGGAGCCATCTCCTGAAAGGGGAAGGAAATGAAATCTGTTACCAGTGCCATAAGAAGGACGGCTTTGAAAAGAAGGTGGTGCACACGGTAGTGCAGACGCGGGGATGCAAGGCATGTCATCTTTCCCACAGCTCGTCGGAAAAGGACATCCTGTCGAAGCCGGTTCCCTCCCTCTGCCTGGATTGCCATGACAAGGGGAAGGAGGCCTTCAAGAAGGCGCATGCGAATTATCCGGTGGAGCGCAAATCGTGCACGATCTGCCATAATCCGCACTCGTCGGCAAAGCCGAAACTCCTGAAGAGCAGCACCCATGATCCCACGGTGTCCGGATCGTGCGAGGCGTGCCATAATGCCGCCTCTTCACCGAAACCCTTCGATGTGACGCAGCAGGGGGCTTCCCTGTGCTATGCCTGCCATGATCAGGCAACGCTGAAGGGCGCAGGAACGGTTGGACACGGGCCTTTTGAGGGCGGGATGTGCCTCTCATGCCATAATCCCCACGATGCCGAGCAGGAGCACCTGCTGGTGAAGGAAGGAGGCGCCCTGTGCCTCTCATGCCATACGTCCATGAACAACAAAGTGCAGCATTCCCATGCCCCGGTCAGGAACGGGAAGGAGTGCCTTTCATGCCACAGGCCCCATGCGGCCAAAAACAAATATCTTCTTGATGTGAAGGGCGACGAACTCTGCTACTCGTGCCACGGGAAGACCGGGGATGCCCGAAAAGCGAAGGTGGTACACAAGCCTTTTGCACAATCCCTGTGCACGTCGTGCCATGATGTTCATGGATCAGACTTCAAGAATATGCTGAAGGGCAGGATGGACAAGGTTTGTTACTCCTGTCATACCGATGCGGAAGCGCGCTTCATCAAGGCCAAGACGCATAAACCGGTTGCACTTGGCTCGTGTGACGCATGTCACGGCTCCCACGGTGCGAATGAAAGGAAACTGCTGAAAGGGGAGGGTGCGAAGCTCTGTGAAAAATGCCATGCCGATCTCATGAAAGTGGAGGCAGGGGGGGGCACGAGCCACATGCCCTTTGCGAGCGGCATGTGCCTGTCCTGTCATGATGCCCACGGGAGCGATATTCCCGGAATGCTTGCCGATAAACAGAATAAGCTGTGCCTCACCTGTCATGCAGACGTTGCGAAGGGGATGACGAACGGCCGGAGCAAGCACCAGCCTATTGCGGCGGGTGATTGCACCAAATGCCACAGCCCCCATAAATCGAAAATAGACAAACTGTTGCTGGCAGGGGGCACGGATATCTGCTTTACCTGCCACAAGGATATGAAAGAAAGGGCCGCGAAAGAACGAGCACATGCCCCCGCAGCCAAGGATTGTCGCAGGTGCCATCGGCCCCATTCTTCACCGGAGCTTTCCCTCCTTGCTCAGCCGCTGCCGGGATTGTGCGGCGAGTGCCATGACTTGAAGGGGGTCTCTTTCATCGGGGCGCATATCGGTATTGATGCAGCGCTCATGAACTGCGTGAGCTGCCATACCCCGCACGTCTCGAAGGATCCGAAACTGTTCAAGGACACGATGCATCCTCCCTTCATCGCTCGTTCATGCGAGGATTGCCATATCGTGGAGAAGAAATGAAAGGGGGCGGCATGAAGATATATGGTGTACTGGCATGGGGCCTCGTCTTTGCCGTGCTGTTGTTCAGCACGGGAGATGCGGCTCCCCCGGCGAACCCGTTCAAGCTGAAGCCCGGCGCACAGGGGAAATTGTGCCTGGACTGTCATGTGACGTTTCAGGATAAGATCAAGAGCCCTTTCGTGCATACACCAGTGAAAACGGGCGCGTGCAGCGCCTGCCACAATCCCCATGCCTCGGCACACGGGAAACTGCTGGCGGAGAAGGGGCGCGATGTTTGTTTTAAATGCCACCAGAAAATTGTTCCCCCTGATGCTCGCAGCGTACACAAAATCGCTGCCGAGGGGAACTGCACACAATGTCATGATCCCCATGCAGCAAAAAATAAATTCAATCTCCTGAAAGGGGGAAACGACCTCTGTTTCAGTTGTCACAAGGACTTCGGGGATGTGGCGGCAAAAGCGAAGTTCAAACATCCCCCCGTACAGAAGGACTGTCTTGGCTGCCATAATCCCCATGCATCCTCGGGTGCGGGATCGTTGTTGAAAGAAGAAGTTCCCCGCCTCTGCCTGAAGTGCCATAAGACGGATAAACCCGCTTTCGCGAAGCAGCATATGAATTACCCCGTGGCAAAGGCTCGTTGCACCAGTTGTCACAACCCGCACGGGTCGGACCGGGGAAGCATCCTCTACGACACCGTCCACAAACCGATGGCGAACAGGATGTGTAACCAGTGTCATGTGGATCCGAACTCGCCGGAGCCCTTTGCGACGAAAAAATCGGGGTTCGAGTTATGCAAATCATGCCACAGCACCATGGTGAACGATACATTCAACAAAAAGTGCCTCCACTGGCCATTGGCTGATAAGCGGGGATGTCTGAACTGCCATAATCCCCATGCATCGCCGGAGAAGTCACTGCTGAAAGGCTCCCTGCTTCAAGTCTGTGGAAGCTGCCATGCCGATACGCTTGCGCGGCAGGAGCGGTCAACGACCAAACATCCACCCATTCAGCAGGGGCGGTGCATCTTGTGCCATACGCCCCATTCCTCGGATAATCCCTCTCTATTCCAGCAGACATCCGTTATCGGATTGTGCGGTACCTGTCATGAGTGGCAGAAACACTCCACCCATCCGTTGGGAGATAAAGTGATTGACCCCAGGAACAAGAACCTGACCGTGCAATGCCTGAGCTGTCATAAGTCCCACGGGAACGAGAACAAGGCGATGATGCACTTCTCACCCATCAGCGAGATGTGCACCCAATGCCACACGAAATATATGAGGTGACACTACTGTCCCAACGTTGAGTTTAGTTGATACCGTAACCTTATGAAATACTTTT
>CAZTLA010000043.1:0-6558 GCA_964614365.1 uncultured Syntrophales bacterium
GGGCGGAAACAGATAAGCCAGCCTAAAGCGGTCATTGCCAGTTCTCTACTCTACCTATATTCCTATATTCTCCTATGTTCTCGAGGCACTGAGAATGATCTTTTATCTGTGGAGACCTGTCGGGGATCAGATGCATGGCGCCGGTTACATGGTCAAAGGGATCGGCGATCTCTCCATGAACGTGATTTATTGGCTGGCGTTTGTCGTCGGTATCGGCTCCATCTTCCTGGTGAAGTCCGTTCTGAAATCGAAGCTGGGCCGGGGGCTTGCGGCCATCCGCGACAACGAGCGGGCGGCCGCAAGCGCGGGGGTGAACGTCTTTCGCCTCAAGTTAAACATCTTCATCATTGCCGGCGCCGTCTACTATCTCAACCAAGGGTACATCGAGCCGTCCGCCACTTTCAATGTCCGCTGGACGATGACACTCCTGCTGGCGACCGTCATCGGCGGCATCCGTACGGAGGAAGGCCCCATCATCGGCGCCATTGTCGTCGTCTTTCTGTATTTTCTGCTGGCGCGATACGCCGGTTACAGCTTTTTGATCCAGGGGATCATATTGATCTGCATCATGCTGCTGTCCCCGCAGGGCATCGCGGGTGCGTTGCGCAAAAGCCGCCATTACCGGGCGCTCATAAAAGCGGTCGGGAGTTAGGCAACAGCATGCTATCATCCGCAGTAGATGGTTAAGAGCAGATAGAGTCTCCTATCATTACGCTGATAATATGCCGGTTATTTTGCTTGACAGGCCGTATACATTATTCTTAGACTCGAATAACGGGGAAGTTCATCCCCAGGCAAAAACGGTTTGAAGCATAATGAAAATCCACATAAATTCAAATTTCTTTGTTCCTGGTCTGGAGCAGGAGGAAAGCGTAACCCTCCAATCCGCGAGGATAACTCTTCGTGCCTTCCTCGAAGAACTTTCCCGGCTATCTCCGACCCCGATCGAATACGTCCGGCCGGGGGCCGTGACCCTCGATCCCGACGATTGGGAAGTGGCGATAAACGACATTCCTTATCAGCATTGCCCCGAGGGGCTGCAAACCACCTTAAGGGATGAAGACCGGGTAACCATCAAGATCATGGCCTATGGAGGCGGTTAGTAAGTTGGATTTTGCGTTCCTAAAAAAAGCAAAATCGTAAACTTACTAATCCCGTTTAGCGGGACGAGGAGGAAAATGAACTCTTATTCCGTAGTGGGAAAATCAGTCGAAAGGACCGACGGCAGGGTCAAGGTCACCGGCAAAGCGCGGTATGCCGGCGACCTGGTGGCGCCGGGCATGCTGCACGGCAAGATCTTACGCAGTCCCCTGGCCCACGCCAGGATACTGAGCATCGACGTGAGCCGGGCCCAGGCCCTTCCCGGGGTGATGGCGGTCGTTACGGGGAAAGATTTCCCGGGCATCCCCTTCGGGACACGGCCCGATACGAGAGATCAGTTGCCCATGCCTGTTACCAAAGTGCACCATTTTGGCGAAGGGGTGGCAGCCGTGGCGGCGCTCGATCCGGACACGGCCGAGGAAGCGCTCGACCTGATCCGGGTTGAATACGAGGAACTTCCCGTTGTTCTTACCGCGGCCGACGCCCTGCGTCCCGGCGCACCCTTGGTCAATGAGTTCAAGAACAGCAACACCGCCTACGCCTCAGACTTCCACTTTGGGGACGTGGACAAAGGATTTAACGAGGCTGATTATATCCGGGAGGAAACGTTCAGTTCCCAGCGCGTCTCCGTCGGGTTCATTGAACCGCATGCATGCCTCGCCGAGGTAGACCCGACCGGGAGAGTTCTGCTGCAGGGCTCCAAACAGAGTCCTTACATCACCTGGCGCCACATGTGCAGAGCCCTGGACATCCCTCTTTCCAAGATGAGAATAGTGAACCCCTTCGTGGGGGGCGCCTTTTCCGGAAAGCATGATCCCTTTGACGTTGACTTTGCCGCGGTAAGGCTGGCTCAGATTACCGGCCGCCCGGTGAAGATTGTTCTCAACTACGACGAGGTGCTGGCAGCTTACCGGCAGCGGAACGCCATGGATGCGATCCTGAAAATCGGGGTAAAGAAAAACGGCGCCATTACGGCTCTCCGGGCGGAATGCATTCTTGAAGGCGGGCCGATCAGCGGGATCGGCCCCTTCAACATCTATTACTTCGGGGCCTTTCTCAACATTCCCTACAAGATTCCGGCTATCGAGTACCATGGGAAACTGGTCTACTCCAACCGGGCCCCCTGCGGGACCGTAAGAGGGCAGGAAATCGTTCTGGCTCAGTTTGCCCTGGATTCTCTGCTCCATATGGTCGCGCACGACCTGGGCATCGACCAGGTGGCCATCAGGACCGTCAATGCCGTCACCGACAACTGGAGGACGGCCAACGGCATGATGGTGGATGTCTCGGGTCTTACGGAATGCATTAACAAGAGCGCCGAGAAAGTCGGCTGGCAGGCAAGCAGAAAGAAAAGGCCTCCCGGAAGAGGGATCGGATTCAGCTGCGCTTCCCATCCCTCGGGACCGAGGCTGGGCGGCCATTTCGGTTCCTCCGTCATGCTGAAGCTTCTTGAAGACGGGAAGGTAATCGTCACCCATGGCGGGACGGAAATCGGCCAGGGAGCGAACACCGTTTTTTGCCAGATGGCAGCCGAGGTCCTGGGTCTGCCCTTTGAGGACATTATTCAGGGGGTAAGCGATTCCGATACGACCATCTTCGATTCCGGGATGTTCGGGGATCGGTGCACTTACTGGGACGGCAACGCCACGATCCTGGCGTCCAAAGACCTCGCTGAGCAGTTGGCCGCCATTGTAGCGGTTGAGCTGAAGTGCAAACCGAAAGAACTGGTCTTCAAGGACAGGCGTATCTTTGTCAAAGGGAACCCTGAAAAGGGCATGGATTTTCTCCTGGCCACGCGGAAGGCTTATTATGAACACGGGATGGCTCTTTATGGAAGAGGCTACTGGGCGGCAATGGACATTGATATTGTGGACTGGAAGACGGGCAAGGGGAATCTGGCCCACGGACTCGATTTCATTGCCACGGCCATGGAGATCGATGTGGATCGGGAAACGGGAAAGGTGCGGCTGATCAGAGCGGTGCACGGCGACGATGCGGGTCAGCCGATCAACCCGGCCATGCTGGAAGGACAGGTCAATGGCGGCAGCGCCCATATGGCCGGCCACGCCCTCTTTGAAGAATCGCTCTACGATGAAAAGGGGCGCGCCCTCAACTATACCTGGCGGGACTACCGGCAGCCAACCAGTGTGGATGCGCCGGAATTCTTCGTGGAGCACGTTCATACCCACGATCCCTATGGACCTTTCGGCGCCAAAGGGGCAGGGGAGGCAAGCTCCTGCTCGACCATGGCGGCCATTGCCAACGGGATATTCGATGCCGTGGGGGTAAGAATCAAAGACCTCCCGGTCACACCGGAGAAGATATGGAAGGCGTTGGCGGACAAGGAGGCACCGTAATGTTTATCAGGCGGCTGCCCAAATTCGAACATCATGCCCCGGCCACCGTAGCCGAAGCCCTGGACCTGCTGGCCCGATCAGGCAGCCGGGCACGGGTCTTTGCCGGCGGGACCGATCTCTTCCCGGCCATGAAAAAGAGGGAGCAGACGCCCGAGCATCTCATCAGCCTCAAAGGCATTGCCGGCCTGAAGGGGATGTCCCTGGATGAAAAAGGGATACGCATCGGCGCCCTGGCCACCCTCGGGGAGATAGAGATATCTCCATTGGTCAGGCAGCATTTGCCGATTCTCGGGAATGCCGTGCGGGTCATGGCCTCTCCGCAAATAAGGACGCTGGGAACGATCGGGGGAAACATCTGCAGCGCCCTTCCCTCGGCGGACACCGTCCCACCCCTGATTGCGCTCCAGGCATCGGTAAAATTGCTGGGTGTCGGCAGCGAAAGAAGCGTGCCGGTGGAGGACTTCTTTACCGGACCGAAGGAATCGGTGCTGCGGGCGGATGAGATCCTGGCGGAGATTATCATTCCCCGGCCCCCGGCGCACAGCGGCGGAGTCTATATCAAGCTGATGCGCAGGAATGCCATGGAACTGGCCCTGGTGGGCGTTGCCGCTTATCTGAATCTCGATGAATCGCTGAAAATGTGCGAGGCAGCGCGGATTGCCCTCGGGGCGGTTGCTCCGACCCCGATCAGGGCCCCCGAGGCTGAAGCAATGCTTGTCCGCGGGGAGATCAACAAGACCCGTGCGGCAGCGGCGGCCCAAGAGGCCGCGAAAATTTGCCGTCCCCGAAGCGGCAGTATCCGCGCCTCCGTGGAATATCGTCGCAGTATGGTGGAAGTGCTGACGAAAAGAGCTATCATGGAAGCTTTCCAGAGTATCAGCCGTTAAAACGGGATATAGGGTGCGTTACGCTTCGCTAACGCACCCTACGAGTCGGTTCCAATCTTGCAGATTGAACCACAACATTAAACAGAGCATAGATATTGTGGGGTGTGTTAGCGAAGAGTAACGCACCGAAACCGAACTGAGCCGAAGATAAAATCTTGAACCATCCACCCTTTTGCTCTATTAAATCCCTGGATGACCCTGGAGGGAGCATGAAGCGCAGCGCTTATGTCATCGCTTTCTTTTCCATGTTCTTTCTGTATGCCCCGGAAACCGGCATCGCCGGGGACAAACCGGAACGGACCGGCGAAATCAAGAAGGGCGTTTCGGCCGAAGGCGCCTGCGCCATCGTGGACATGAGCGCGGAGCAATCCCAATTGACGGCGCTCCAGCGGGCACGAGCGGCAGCCATCGAACAGGCGGCAGGCGTGGCCGTGACTTCCGGCACGCTCGTGACCAACTTCACCGTCGCCGCCGACTTTATCAAGACCTATGCACGGGGCTTCATCGTCGGTGAGAAGGTTGCGTGGCTTCCCCTCGGCCAGTATCAGAAGGACTCCTCCACGCCCCCCATTCCGGAATACCGGGTCAGGATCATTGCCGATGTGTACGTGCCTCGAAAAAAGGCGCCGACTCTCGGCCTCCGGGCAAAGCTCAACAGCACGATTTTCAGAAACGGCGAGCAGGCCGGAATCACCCTCAGTGTAAGGAAAGACGCCGGACTTGCCATTTTTAACATCATGGCCGATGATCGGGTTTCCCTGATTTTCCCCAATGCCCATGAGACGAATAACGTCCTCGACGCCGGCAAAGACCTTGTCTTTCCCGCCAGGGATGCCGCGGTGGCGCTGGAGATGCAGACCCTGCCGGGCCATCAGAAGGACGCCGAGGCCTTTTTGGTTTTGGCCTGGGACCGGTCGCGAGACATCAGGATCGGGAATATCTTCTCCGATGTTGCGCCGTTAGGATTCAGCGAGTTTTTCCGGAAGCTGGCGGAGGTAGCCGACAATGTAGAGGAGGCCATCCTCCCCTACGAAGTGGTGGCACAGTAGTGTGGGTTAGTAGTAGGGTGGATTAGCAAAGCGTAATCCACCGTCTTTATTCGGTGCGTTACGGCGTGCCGCCTAACGCACCAAATGAGGTGACGAATGAGGAAGTTGGCGATCATCCTTGCTTTGATAATTCTCTCGGCGGCAAACCTCCACGCCGCGGAGGTGAAGAATGTCCTGTCCACCCAGATAGGGAACCGGGTGCAGTTTACCTACGACCTGACGGGCGAGGAACGGGAGGCGGAGGTGACCGTTAATCTTACCGTTCCTGGCAGCAAGCGCAAGCCCGCCGACCTCCATCTCGAAGGCGACGTGGGCAAGGTCAAGCCCGGCCGGGGCAAGATGATCTGGTGGAATGTCCTCCAGGATTTCCCCCGCGGCCTGAACTCGGAGATCGCCTGGGAGATCACGGCGGGAGGCCAAGCCTTCACCGATGCGGCCACGGGCATGGAATTCGTCTTCGTCAAGGGCGGCTGTTACGAGATGGGGATGGGGGATACTATCGGAGGTTTCTTTTTATTTGGGGACGGCCAAGGGGATGAAAAGCCGGTGCACAACGTCTGCGTCAATGATTTCTACCTGGGGAAATATGAGGTAACCCAGGGTCAATGGCAAGTAGTGATGGGAAACAATCCTTCTTATTTCAAGAACTGCGGCGCGAACTGCCCCGTGGAACAGGTAAGCTGGAATGACACGCAGAACTTTATCGGGAAACTGAACGGAAAGACGGGGAGGAACTATCGTCTGCCCACGGAGGCGGAGTGGGAGTACGCGGCGCGGAGCGGCGGTAAGAAGGAGAAGTACGCCGGCGGCGATGATTTGGACCGGGTTGCCTGGTATTATTCTAACTCAGGCAGCAAAACTCATATTGCAGGCACGAAAGCGCCGAATGGTCTGGGATTGTATGATATGAGTGGAAACGTCTGGGAGTGGTGCCAGGACTGGTACGGAGAGAAATATTACGGCGAAAGCCCGAAGGATAACCCACGTGGACCGTCCAGCGGTAACGACCGTGTGCTGCGCGGCGGTTCCTGGAACGACAAACCTGAGGTCGTCCGCGCGGCGAACCGGGACAGGGATGGTCCGGCGTACCGGGACTTCGACCTCTTCGGTTTTCGCCTGTCCCTGTCCGCCCCATGATTATTTCTGAGGTGATTGGTGCGTTAC
>CAZTLA010000043.1:6658-19562 GCA_964614365.1 uncultured Syntrophales bacterium
GGTGCGTTACGGCAACTGCCTAACGCACCCTACGGTTGGTACGGTTGGGGACAAAATTGTAGAAACTTGTAGGGTGGGTTAGCGAAGCGTAACCCACCAAAACATAACCCGCAACCACGAAATCGCCATGCCGAATTATAAAAGGAACTTCCTTCCCGGCGGGACATTCTTCTTTACCGTTGTTACCCACGAGCGAAGTCCCTGGCTGTGCACCGAAAAGGCAAGGAATGCGCTCCGCATGGCGATACGGGAGGTCAAGACCAAAAGACCTTTTAGCATCGCGGCCTGGGTGCTTTTACCCGATCACCTGCATTGTCTCTGGGAACTGCCGGAGGGCGACCATGATTTTTCCGTCCGCTGGCGGCTGATCAAAACGATGGTTTCCCGGCAATGCGCCGAAGTTGTAGGGTGCGTTAGCGACAGCGTAACGCACCGGAATGGTGTAACGCACCAAAACGTCTCGCGTTCGCGGCGTGGGGAAAGCAATCTTTGGCAACGGCGGTTTTGGGAACATACGATCCGTGATGAGCGTGATTATGCCGCCCATTGCGATTATATCCATTACAATCCGGTCAAGCATGGGCTCTGCAAGTCTCCCGGTGATTGGCCCTATTCCACGTTTCACCGATTTGCAGCGGCGGGGATATATCCCATAGATTGGGGTGCGGATGTAGAGCCGAAAATCGCCGAAGGCGCGGGGAAGGAATGATGAAGATCGAGCGTTACCGGTGCGCTACGCTAACGCACCCTACGGCCCTGAACGCGCTCAACGCCTCCCTGCAGAGCTGGCTGGGTCATGCCCGGCATGCGGATACGCAGGGGCTGCGGACAAAGATTCTTGCAGAGATTTGCTTTGCAAAACAAGATCATACATAACATCTTGATATTTGCGGAGCTATGGTTTACATTTTACCTATGTAAGGAGGTGCAAACGATGAGCACGGCCACAGTGAACAACCTGATCGAAGAATTTGTCCACTTGTCTCTTGATGATAAGGAATATGCGGCGGAAGTGATCAAGAAGCAGTTGATAGAGGCAAAAAGAGAGGCCATTGCCAAGAGGGCAAAAACGGCAATGACCGGTTTCAGGAAACAGATGACCAAATGTGGAACTGTAAAAGAATTATATAAGGATCTGGAAAGTGATTAAGGTATCCTGGGACCAAGGGTTCAAGAGGGCTTACCGAAAGAAGGTAAAGAACGATGCCGAACTCAAGGACAGATTTTGGGACGTTATGGAAATGTTTGCCGAAGATCCTTTTCACTCACGCCTGAGAACTCATAAATTGACTGGCAGGCTTGATGGTCTATGGGCATTCAGCGTTAGCTTTGATTGCCGGGTAATCTTTAAGTTTTTGAGCAAGACTGAAATTCTTCTCATAGATATTGGCGGACACGACGAAGTTTATTGATTCCTCTTCGTGAATCGTGCGTTACGCTTCGCTAAGGCACCCTACCTGATACAATGATTGTAGTTACCGGTGCGTTACGGCTGCCGCCTAACGCACCCTACATTCCTACGAGATATTCCGGGAGGTGGATTGTGAACATACAGAAGGCGTTCATTGCGGCAGCCACCCTGCTTTTGGCGACAACCGCCTTGGCCGAGCGGGGCCGGATGCAGGTTACTGTTTCCCCCGTCCCGCCGAATCTGACTGCCTCGGTGCAATTCACCGAGCCTTCGGGGAACAACATCCTCGATGCCGGGGAGACGGGGAAGCTCGTCATCACTCTCCAGAACCGGGGCAAGGGGGATGCCTTCGACTGCCGGGCGGAACTGAATGTCCAGCCCAGGATAAACGGCCTGTCCTTTGAACGAAGCATCCCAATCGGAACGGTGCCGGTCGGCGCTACGGTGAAAAAAGAGACCCCCCTGACGGCCACGGAAGATTTGCCGACATCCGGAGTCAGCCTGGTAGTGGACATCCGCGAGGCAAACGGCTTCGATCCCAATCCGATGAAGGTTTCTTTCCGGACGAAGGCCTTTGCACCGCCGGAGCTGGTCGTGGCCGATATGGGGGTGAACGACCAGAACGGCAACGGCCGGGTGGAGCCCATGGAGATCGTGGAACTGACGGTGCGGGTGCAGAACGTCGGCCAAGGCGACGCACGGGAAGTCTTTGCCGATGTGAAGCTGGGGCAGAATGTCTTTGTCGCCGGCGACAGCTTGACGCATTTTGAACTGGGCGGACTTCCTTCGGGAAAGTTCAAGGACTTCACATTCATGTTCTATACAAATAACCGCATCGGCAACAGCGAAAAAATCCCCATTGCCGTCACTATCGGTGAGGCCCGTCCCCGGTTCAAGACCGAGAAAGCGCTCGCCCTCGTCATGAATGCCCCGCAGAAGAAGATCGAAGAGATCGTCGTGAAGGGCGAGGATGCGCCGCAGCACGGCGATATTCAACTGGCCGGGGGCTTGAGCGTTGATGTGGACATGAACATCCCTGAGGGACAGAAGGCCGGCAGATTTGACGTGGCCGTGATCATCGGGAATCGCAACTACGCCGCCTCCGGTTCGCCGAACGTGGATTTTGCCAACCGGGACGCCCAGGTTATGAGGGAATACCTGATCCGGACCATGGGCCACGACCCGGCCAATATCCTCTATGCCGAGGATGCGACCTTGAGCAAGTTCAATGAGTTCTTCGGCGGTGAACGGGACCACAGGGGAAGGCTGTTCAGCTTCGTAAAGGAGAAAACATCCAGTGTTTTTATCTATTACGTGGGGCACGGGGCGCCCGACCTGGAGACGAACGAGGCGTACTTTGTGCCCGTGGACGCCAATCCCAGGGACCTGAAATCAAACGGTTACCGCCTCCAGACCTTTTACGATAACCTGGCGAAAATCCCGGCGAGGAAGATGACCGTGGTGCTCGATGCCTGTTTCTCGGGGAATTCCGAAAAAGGACTCCTGTTTAAAGATATCAGCCCGGCATTGGTAAAGGTGAAAAAGGAATTCCGCGGGCCCGCCAATGCCGTGCTGATCACGAGCGCCGCCGTTGATCAGGTTTCCACCTGGTATCGCGAGAAGAAGCACTCCCTCTTTACCTATTACTTCCTGAAAGGCCTGCAGGGCGAGGCCGATGCGGACCGGAACGGTAGGATCACGGTGGGCGAGATGGACGCCTCCCTGAAAGAACGGGTGCCCTGCATGGCCCGGCGGCTCACCGGCACGGAGCAGCAGCCCGTGGTCACCGGCAACCGTGCGGATGTTATCGCGGTGTTGAAGAAATAGGATATGAGAGACAAGCTATCCTCTTATTCCATTTTGCATTCAGTTTACCGATGCGTTACGCGTTCGCTAATTTCAATTAGCAATCAAGATGGCATTAAATTAATTTGGTGCATTGGCAACGTGCCGAAGATACGGGGCAAATAGGCAGGACTTACGGGAGCATGGGAAATGAGACAGGCAGAGATAACACTCAAAGTAAACGGCATCAGTTACGTCGTCAATGTTGAACCCCGGAGGACGCTGCTCGAAGTTTTGAGAGAGAACCTGGGCCTGATGGGCACGAAAGCGTCATGTAATGAGGGAGAATGCGGCGCCTGTACCGTCCTGATGGATGGCAGACCGGCCGCCTCATGCCTGGTTCTCGCCATTGACGCCGAGCAGAAGGAAATCTTGACCATCGAAGGAATGTCGGAAGGAGAAAAACTCCATCCCATCCAGGAAGCTTTTTTGAAGCATGGAGCCATTCAATGCGGGTTCTGCACACCCGGGATGGTGATGTCGAGCAAGGCCCTGCTCGATGATAATCCGCACCCCACGGCCCTTGAAGTCCGGCAGGCCATCTCCGGCAACCTGTGCCGCTGCACCGGCTATCAGCAGATCGTAGACTCCGTGCTGGCCGCCTCGCAACGGTCGGACGGAAACTCTTAAAGAGAGGATGCTATGTTGGAAGGCTTTATCCCCTTTCCTGAAGAATTCGTCACGAGATACAAACAAAAGGGCTATTGGATAGACAAGACCATCGGTGAAGAATTCAATGAATTTGTTGGTAAATACGCCGACCGGGCGGCCCTGGCCTGCAACGGGGAGCATGTTTCCTACCGGGAGATGGGCGAAAGGGTAACGAGGCTCGCACTGCATTTTATCGCCAGAGGCCTGCGACCCTACGACCGGATGATCCTCCAGTTGCCCAACGAACCGGAATTCGTCTACGTCTACTTTGCAGCCGTTAAGATCGGCTTGATTCCGATTCTCTCCCTTCCCGCCCACCGTGATGCGGAAATCACCTTTTTTGCCCAGTTTACCGGCGCCAGAGCCCACGTGATTCCTGCCCGTTCGGGAGATTTTTCCCACCAGAATTTGTCCCGCCAGGTGCGCCGGAAGGCGCCGGAGATGCAATTCACCTTCGTGTCCGGTACAGGAGTGGATGCCGATTGCATTTCCATAACGGAGCTCTTGCAGGATCGGATTGAGGAAAGGATATCTCCGGCATCCCTGAAAGAATACCGGCCCGATCCGATGGAGCCGGCTATTTTCCAGCTCTCCGGGGGAACGACCGGCGTTCCTAAAATCATTCCCCGGACGCACAACGACTACAGCGTCAATTTCAAGGCCGTAGCGGAAATCATGCACCTGAGCGAAGACTCCGTCATGGGGATCGCCATTCCCGTGGGCCACAATTTTGCCCTGAATTGTCCCGGCTTATCGGGGACTCTGTACAAAGGCGGAAAGGTGGTCCTGATCCCCTCCGCCCGAACGGAAACCGTTTTTGAGGCCATTGAGAAAGAAAAGATAACGATCATGCCGACGCCGCCCGCTCTCCTGATCCGGTGGATGGAGGCCCCGGAGTTGCCGCGCTACGATCTGAGCTCGCTTTCAGTAGTCATTGCCGGCGGGGCGAAACTGAATCCGGAGGTGGCAAAAAAGATCAGAGCGACGCTTGGGTGCGACTATATTCAGAACCTCGGTATGGCGGAAGGCATGCTCTTCTGGACGCGCCAGGGTGACCCGGAAGACTTGCTGCTCAACACCCAGGGCGCCCCCACGTTCGAGGATGATGAAATCCGGGTGGTCGATGAAAATGAACAGGACGTTCCTTACGGAGAACCCGGCGAATTGCTGGTCCGTGGTCCGCTGTCGATTAGAGGCTACTACAAGGCCCCGGAATACAACCGGAAAGCCTTCACGGCAGATGGCTTCTACCGGACGGGCGATGTGGTGAAAATGTATCAGGGGCGTTATCTGGCCGTTGCCGGCAGGATCAAGGACACCATCAACCGCGGGGCGGAGAAGATCAGCGCCGAGGAGGTGGAAAATCACATTCTCGCTCATCCGCAGGTGGAGAACTGCGCCTATGTTGCCATGCCGGATCGTATTCTCGGCGAAAAAGGCTGCGCCTTTGTGCTGACGAAACAGAACCATGTCCTGACCCTGGCCGAATTATGCGCCTTCCTCAAAGAGGAGCGCTTGATCGCCGTCCACAAACTTCCCGAACGGTTGGAGCTGGTGCAGGAATTCCCCCTGACGAAGATCGGCAAGATTGATAAAAAGGAACTCCGCCGCATCATCCAGGAAAAGTTGGCGCCAGGCATTACATCTTGATATTCCCCTATGAAGAAGATGTCGTTCTCATGACAAAGCAGATAGTTTATTAATTCATGCTCTTAGAAGAACAGAACTGCGGGTATGGTTGTGTCGCTTGTTATTGCAACGCCACTATTAGTGGTATAGAAAACTCTTGCAATATACAATATATTGTGCTACGAGCGATCAATAAAAAACCCCGATCTGACAAATCGGGGCCATACCGGGTAAAAATCACCCGCAGTGGTTTTGGGAAAGTGACAGCGGTTTAGCACAACAGAAAAAACCCTGTGAAGCATAACCGACTTTCCGTGGGGGATTTTTAAATCTTACCGGGGAAAGGAGAGGGAAGCAGACTGTGGCGGTAAAAGCTAAAAGCGCTAAACCCAAAGTTGTAAAAAAAGCAGCACCAAAAAAGGCCGCACCCAAAAAAGCAGCGAAAAAAAAGTAACATAAATAACTAAGAAGAAGTAATTTTGATAAGGGCTCTGTCTGAAAAGATGGAGCCTTTATATCTTTCCACAAAACCTCTGATCCATTAAGAGCTCGAAGCAAAAACCGGATGCGTTTACCCGATGGTATGATTAGGAAACAAAGAGAGGCAGTACCTATGCAATCAGAAATTCTGTGGCAACCTCAAGATGCAGTCGCCCGGCAATCGCAGATGTTTGATTTCATGCAGCGCATCAACAAAAAATTCGGATGCAATTTCCAGGAATATTACGATTTACATAAATGGACGATTGATCACATCCCCGAATTTTGGGGTGAGTTCTGGGAATATGCTCATATCGTTCATTCCGCGGGATATAAGCGGGTCGTGGATGACCCCGCCAAAATGCCCGGGGCCGGGTGGTTTGAAGGAGCGCGTCTTAATTTTGCTGAAAATCTCCTCCAGCGCCGGGATGATCATACCGCTATTATCTTTTGGGGTGAAGCTCAGGTGAGAAGGGCCCTCTCTTACAGAGAACTTTTCGACCGGGTTCGTCTGATTGCGGCAGGATTGAAAAGACTGGGTGTAAAGAAGGGTGATCGGGTAGCCGGCTTTGTGCCAAACATGCCTGAGGCCATCATCGCCATGCTGGCGGCAGCTTCACTGGGGGCGATATGGTCATCCACGTCGCCGGATTTTGGAATCAAGGGCGTGCTGGACCGCTTCAGCCAGATCGAGCCTAAGATAATTTTTGCCGCCGACGGATATTTTTTTCGAGGTAACATTGTAAATACGCAAGAAAAACTTGCAGGCATTATTGATCAGCTCCCGTCCGTTGAACGTGTTGTCGCGATCAACTACACGGCAGCGGCGGCTATTTCCTCCCTGCCGAAAGTCCTGAGCTGGGAAGACCTGGCACAGGCAACGAAAGAACCGCTGAGGTTTGAGCAGCTCCCCTTTGACCACCCCTTGTACATTATGTATTCATCGGGAACGACGGGTCTGCCGAAGAGCATTGTCCACTCCGCCGGAGGCACGCTGATTCAGCATTTAAAGGAACTGCGGCTGCATTGCAACCTTACCCCGGAGGACACGATTTTTTATTTTACCACGTGCGGGTGGATGATGTGGAACTGGCTGGTCAGCAGTCTTGCCGTGGGGGCGACGCTCGTCTGCTATGACGGCAATCCTTTCTATCCCACGTCGGAGGCGCTGCTGAAGATGGCCGATGAACTTGGCATTACCATTTTCGGCGCCGGCGCAAAATATATCGCTACGCTGGAAGATGCCGGTGTGGTCCCGAACCAAATATCGTCCTACCCTCAATTGAAGCTCATAACCTCCACCGGTTCAACCCTTGCCGATGAGAGCTTCGATTACGTCTATGAAAAATGGAAGCGCGATGTCCAGCTTTCCTCCATTTCCGGCGGGTCGGACATCATCTCCTGCTTTGTTCTGGGAAGCCCGACCTTGCCGGTTTATCGCGGCGAAATTCAATGCAGGGGCCTGGGCATGGACGTGGACTGCTTTGATGAAAGCGGTCATTCCCTTATAGACCGGCAGGGTGAACTGGTCTGCAAGTCCGCCTTCCCCTCCATGCCGGTGCATTTCTGGAATGATGGGGATGGCAAAAAATATCATGACGCGTATTTCTCGACATTCCCCGGCATTTGGCATCATGGGGATTATATCCGGATCAGCAAACAGGGCGGCATTGCAATTCTGGGACGGTCCGATGCGACCTTGAATCCCGGCGGGGTCCGCATCGGGACCGCCGAAATTTACCCGGTTGTCGAGAGCATGGAAGAAATCAGCGATTCCGTGGTTGTGGGGCAGCAATTTGAGGGCGATGAGCGGGTGATCCTGTTTGTTAAATTGGCGGCCGGTCAGGCCTTGACGGAGGAGTTAAAGAAGAAGATTATGCAGCAAATAAGAGCCAATTGCAGCCCGCGGCACGTTCCGGCTGTGATCCTGGAAACCGCCGACATACCCTATACCTTGAACGGGAAGAAAGTGGAAATTGCCGTGAAGAGAATCATCCACGGGCAGGAAGTAAAAAATAAGGATGCCCTGGCGAATCCCGATTCCCTCGATAATTATAAAAACCGCCGGGAACTTTTATGAGTAGTTCACTTGAAAATTTCAGAAGCAAAACTGCCTATCGCTTTGTATGCCTCTTCATGAGCATTGAAGAACATATGATAGCCAGAATAACATGGATGTTTAAGAGGTTCAGCTTCGCCTGATTTCAAAATAACATATTTCACTTTTTGTTCATCGCTTTTTATCAACTCTTTGTACGCCGCCATAGAGTCGTAATTGGTCGATTTCTCACAAGAATCTTTTTCGTGAGCCAAAAACAACACCGGCAAATTTGTATCCGGGTTAAATCTGGCGCCATTTCTGCCGGAGCTGTAAATGATTCCGGCAACAAGGCTTTCTTTATGGTTCTTCTGCAAATATTTATAAAACTCCGTAACGCTGACCGCGCCATTACTATGCCCCATCAGCCAAATTGGTTTGTTGAATTTCTCTTTGTAGAATTGAACCACATTTTCTATTCTTAAAAGATGGTCAGTGGTAGCTCTGGATGTTGGGTAAGAATATCCAACAGCCAAAGAGGTTGGGCTGTCAAAAATAACTACATTGAATAAGCCTGATGTGATGTTTGGATTGGCAAGGGGTTTTAGCGTTTTTCCATAGAACCCCCCTAAATCGGCTCTGTCTAGAGAAAGGCCAAGATGGCCATCTCCTCCAGGGATCATGATTAATGTGGCTTTTGACAGATCACCTTTCCACAAAAAGGTTAGGGTTGGCTTGGATGTTGAAACCATCCCGTTTTCTGTAAGATTTACAGAGAACACTTCTGCCTGACTGGTATTTTGTGAAACACAAAAAATAAATATGAGCAAAAGGAGGATCTTGTTTGGAATATTCATAAATATATCCGCAATAAAGTTTCTGAAATATAGACGTTCCTCTTTCCCCTTACCAGCTTGGATAGGATATATAGGCGCCATTTACCGCCGCCGGGACGGCGATTTTTGTTTGCCCGGTCCCGTCCGGATTCATGGTGTAGAGACCCTCATTCGGATCGGGCGCGAGACCTGCTCCGAATCGATGAAACACGATCTTCGATCCATCGGGTGACCAGTCTGCGCCACCAACTTCTGTGGGATAGTTCGTGAGTTGTCGTTGTCCCGTCCCATTGGCGTTCATCGTATAGACCTCCGGTTTCCCACTTCGATTGCTGGTAAAGGAGATATTGGCCCCGCTCGGAGACCAGTCCGGATCATAATCGCCTGCCGGGTTGTTGGAGAGATTGGTCACCCCTGTGCCGTCCGCATTCATCACATAGATTTCCATATTCCCACTTCGATAGCTGGAAAAAGCAATTCTGGTTCCGTCAGGCGACCAGCAGGGAGAGTTGTCAATGCCCGGGGAGTTCGTGAGTCGCCTCTGCCCCGTCCCGTTGGCATTCATGACGTAGATCTCTAAATTCCCCGTTCCGTCTGCGTGCCGATCGCGCCAGCTGGCGAAAGCGATCCTGGTTCCGTCGGGCGACCAAGCAGGTGCTTCATCCATTGATCGGATGTCGCTCGACAGTCGTATCAAATTGGTGCCATTGACGTTCATCACATAGATTTCTCCATAGGGGATCGGCGGATTGTTTTCCGACCACATCCGCGTAAAGGCTATCTTGGTACCGTCCGGTGACAGGCTTGGAAAGCCTGGCCGAGCCCACACATTTCCATTCGGAAACTTTTCCACCATGCTGGTCAACTTTGTCTGTGCGGTGCCGTCGGCGTTCATGATGTAGATCTCCGCATCGCCGAAGACGCCTTTGACAAACGCCATCTTCGTCCTATTTGATTGCGGCTGCGATGTAGTGGGTGTAGGAGTATATGCCCTGACCGGCGCTTCTATTGACTTCTTAAGCCGTACAGCTTCCGCAGCGGTAGAGACTGGCAAAACCAACATAGAGCAAAGACCTATAGCCAGCCCCTGGAGGTGCATCGTCCCGTGTTTCATATATTGCCTCCTTTTTTTTGATAAGACATTGCTCGTTGACGGGGAAAATATAAGAAGAACGGTCTTGTATGTCAAGTAATCATTGGCCGCAAAATGCACATTCCTATCTGCATTCATAATTCAACATCGGACATTCTGCGGATCATTATATCCGGAGCAGCCTCCGGGCGTTCCCCTCATAGATCAGTTGTCGCTCTTGTTCGCTGATCGGCACGGCATCCAGCACCCGTACGGTCTCTCGGATATAGTCAGAGCCCTTGGTCGGGGAGAACGGGCAGTCCGTGCCGTACAGAACATTCTTCGCGCCGAAAAACTCCACCCCGCACTTGGTGGCGGTGAGGGCGCCGAAGAGGGCCGTGTCCGCGTAAAACATCTTGAAATAGTCGAGGGGGCGCTTTTTGAGGGTCTTCAAGAGATTCCCGTAATCCTCGCCGGGGCTGCGCACGCCGAGCACGTCATACCCCGAGCCCACGCGACCCTCGTTATAGGGAATCATGGCGCCCATGTGATGGGTGATGATCTTGATCTCGGGCCAGAGATCGAAGTAACCGGCAAAGACGATCCGGATCATGGCCACGCTCGTCTCATAGGGCCACCCCAGAGCCCACCATATCTCGTATTTTGATTTATCCTCGGTCTTGTAATCCGCAAAGCCGGAAGTCCGCGCCGGGTGGAGCCAGATGGGCAGATCGTAGCCGGCCATCTTTGCAAAGAGGGGCTTGAACTCGGGAAGATCCAGGGGTTTCCCCTGCACGTTGGAAAAGAACTGAACGCCCACCGCCTTGAGATCCCGGATGGCCCGGTCTATCTCCGCACCGGCCGCATCCGGATTGTTCAGGGGCAGCGATGCGACAAAGCCGGGAAACCGGTCCCGATGGCGCTCCACGATCTCAGCCATGCTGTCATTGGCGACCCGCGCCAGATCGGGTGACAGATCCGGGCCGGCCAGCGCCTCCAGGGGAGGCGCAGCCAGGCTCAGGACCTGGACGTAATCCCCGATCTCGTCCATCATTTTCAGCCGGGCATCCATGTCTACGAGGATCGGGATGTTTCTCATCCTCCTGTCCAGGTCCCCCAGGTTGGACGTCATCTGATTGACTCGGTCAAAGTACTTTTTGGGCAATACGTGATTGAATATGTCGATCTTCATCGATCCCTCTCCTCTTTCCTTATATGCCCAGCATGTTCAGCGGGAAGGTAATGTCCACCGCCCCAGCGGGACAATCCTGGCGGCAGGCGCCGCAGTGCCAGCACTCATCGGGATAGCGGATGTCCGGAGCCTTCTCGACCATGTAGATCACGTCCAGAGGGCAGTGCCGGTCACAGAGGCCGCAACCGTTGCACTTTCCCAAATCTATTACCGGCGGCATGATGATCCTCCTTTCACCACCACTCAATAGGTCAGCGGTTCGAACCGGGTGACGACCCGACCCTCGTCGCCCTTCCGGACCACCATCAGTCCGCAGTAATTCTTGTCGTCGGTCTCCGGGTAGTCGGCCCGATAGTGGTATGGCTTAAACCGCGTCTCCTTGCGCTCCAGGGCGGCCGAGGCCGCGATCTTGGCCACCTGCTGGATGTTCATGGCCTCATGCACCCGCATCAGTTCGTGCAGATTCCCGGCCCTCATCGACCGATGGACGATGTCCAGCTTCGCCAGTTTCTCGATGGCGCTCCGGAGGCTGATCTCGGTTTTCACGGGCCCGAAGTGATCCGTGGCGATGGTCCGCACCACGTCTTCGAACTCCTGATACCGCACCCCGTCTTTCCTCTCCAGGGGGGCGTACACCCTTGCCCTTTCCGCGGCCACTTCCCCGGCCCGGACAGGTCTCAGATCCGCCTGGCTTTTGGCATGCTGAGCAGCGTTCTTGCCCGCGGCATATCCTCCGGTCACGCACATATGGAGGCAGCCCATCTGGTCGGAAGAATCACCGGCGGCATAGAGTCCCGGCATATTCGAGGAGCAGCGCTCATCAATCTTGATGCCGCTGCCGCTCACCTCGGAGGCCCTGGCCTGCATGGGCTCGGAGACCGCCATCTCGATCATGGTCCCTTCCAGGTTGTATCCCTTCCGGGTGAGATAGTCCGGCAGCGTATCCTTGTCGTACCCCAGGGTCGTGAACAGGAGTTCCCGGTCTTTCCGGGTCAGGTGGCGGCAGTCCATGTAAATGGGGCCGCGCCCCTCCTTCACCTCCCGGTAGGTAGCCCAGACGATGAAATTTCTGGGGGCCAGCTCTCCCATGGGATGAGCGCGTTCCAGGTAGCGCTCTCCGAGGGAGTTCACCAGGTGGGCCCCCATGCCCAGGAAGGCGTTGAATCCGGGGGCGCTGAAGCCCTTGGGTACGATGGTCATGCGGACGTATTCCATATTCGCCAGCTCCACCCCGGCGTCAAAGGCCGCCCGGTGGAGGTCCCCTGTGCAGGCCGGGCAATACCACAAATTGAACGGAGAACGCGTCTGTCCATGGAACATCCGGTTGGTGTTGCCCGTAGCGATCACGGCCGCCTTGGCCCGCACTTCATAAAATTCCCCGATCCGCATGTCGAAGCCGGTAAACCCGGCGAACTCGCCGTTGTAAAGAAGCAGCTTCGTCACCTGCACCCGGTCCAGCACCTCACACCCCAGGCGCCGGACCTCCCTGGCCATCTTGGGCTTCAGGCGCTTGCCGTTGAAGTTGATCGATAAGGGGCCGGGCTGACCCAGCGCCTGGGTCCTGATAAACGTGCCCGTCGCGGGGTCCTTGAGGGCGATCCCGATGCGTTCCACCCGTTCGATGCCGGCCTTTACCTCGTCGCAGAACACCTTTTCCTGTATCTTCAGGTTGGATGCCCCCTTGGATGTCTTGGCGACCCAGCCCAGATAGGCCTCCCTGCTGTCCCAGGGCTCGCCGGTCTCCAGATAG
>CAZTLA010000044.1:0-8131 GCA_964614365.1 uncultured Syntrophales bacterium
CCGCGCCGTGAATATTGGTTTTAACCGCTTCAAAAGGGTTGTATTCGCAGGAAGGAACCTGCTTCAGTGCCGCGGCATGAACCACGATGTCGACCCCTTCCATGGCCCTTTTCATCCTATCGGCGTCTCTGACGTCACCGATGAAATATCTGATAACGTTTTCTCCAAATATCTGCCGCATCTCATGCTGTTTTAGTTCATCGCGACTATAAACTCGGATGGTTTTCGGATGATACTTCTCCAGCATGATCTTGCAGAAATGCTTCCCGAAGGATCCCGTACCTCCCGTCAACAGGATCGTCTGTTTCCCCCAGTTGATTTTTTCCATATCTTCATTGCCGCTTTTCAGGATCGTCTTTGCCTGGGAAATGGTCCTGTTCTTAAGGTGAAGAAGTTTCTTGATGTGCACTAATTGATCGAGATCGCTTTGCGAGTACCTCCTCTGACCGCCGGGCGTCCGTTTTGGTATGATAATTTCCGAGAATTCCGTTTCCCAATATCTAATAGTGGATTCGGGCACCTCTAATTTCTTGCTCACTTCCTGAATCTTATATTCCATCATTCCACTCCTTTGTCGTGTCTGCGTATTTTGTCATGGTAATAATTCTTTCGGTTGCAGGAGAGATGAACTTTAATTTAACTTTCAGGTTAACTTTATATTAAGCAAGAGATATGCCACCGCTTTGATTATTAATTTATCATATAATCCAAGTGGTTAAAGATTTATTCTGAAATGTTTGGCAACCGGGATAGGCAAATATTTCCTGGTAGGAGGTTTTATCAGTCAAAAACGCGACAGGGCGGGTGTTATCTCATAGAATGTAGTTCTCTGCTTATCTCGGTGGGAGATGAGCAGACGCGTGGCTGTGGCTTCACAGGGCGACGGTGTAGGACAGTTTGCTGATCTTTTCCGCAGCAGAATCTTCCGATACTGCCTCTTCCGCTTTTTTCCTGTTAACCGCTATATCGTACTGGATAGGAAAATCCGGATCATCGAGAACAATTTGCGTGGCCAGCCTTTTTCTGGCATTGATGACAATCGGCGCCCGCAGATTTGCCGTAATCATGAGCGGATTGGAGCGAATTGTCACGATAGCCATTAATATCACCTCAGTAACATCCTCGATCTCCAGCCTGCCCACTTCTGCGTCATTAATCATAGGCTCATAGTCCGCCTTTATGAGTTGAGGATTGACAACAACGAAAGCGGTCGCCCCATCTTCGACCGATTGAAACCAGAGGAACGGTGTCTTCTCATCATGGTTCAGCATGATATACTTTTTCAGATGTTCAAACCCCAGTATCCCGCCTTTCATCTCGATGATCCTGTCGTCGGCGATACTGATTTCTCCAAAACGCGTTGTCGCTATATTCACACATCCTCCTCTTTTCTCTCCATCGTCGTTACAGCCCTTTCAGCTTTTCCCAGATATCTGCCAGGTTCTCTTTATTCGGTGATACCGATCGCGCTGCCTGAACGTTCTGTTCATGGATGATCTTGTATATTTCTTCCCGGTGCACTGCCACCTGAGACGGAGCTTCAATGCCGATTTTTATCTGTTTGCCTTTGATTTCCAGGAACGTGATCTTGATATCATCGCCAATCGTGATTGATTCCCCCAACTTCCGTGTCAGGATTAACATTTTTTCTCCTTATTCGTTCTACTTGAGAAAATTAAGTATGGAATTATTGTTTATCTGGCCGGCCATCGTGTAAGAGGCCTGCAGGGCAACCTCCTTCATTTTAAAATCAGTGATCAGTTGCGCCATGTCGGCATCCTCCGCGTTCGCAAGTAAGATGGTTACCTGTTCCTTTAAGGACGTATGGTTATTTTTCGTTATGTCCAAGCTGTTCATCCGGGAACCAATCTTTGATGTGTATTGTAAGACCTGCTGCTGCGCATCCTCCAGATTGTTTATCTGCGCGGCAATCCCGCTCTGATCATTATTCTCGAGGGCTGTCTTCAGATCATTCAAGACCGTGAACATATCCACTGTCCCAGCCCCCTTGTCGGTAAAGGCTGCCTCTCCGGTGACATTGTAATCGAAGCTGTTGTTCTTACCCACCTCTACGGACATGTCTTCCCCATTACCGTCATAGTATCCCGCCACCCTGCCCTTCACGCTGAAGAGATCGTCCGCTGTCAGGGAAACGGTATTTTCCACAAAGGTCATGGTCACCCCGTCCCCCACATTGACAATCCCGGTTCCGGGAACGACAAGCGTCCCCCCCCAAGTCTTTCCGCCATCGGCGGATATTTCATATGTCGCCGCTCCCAGGGCTCCTCCCGTGATTATCTTGAGCACATAGGTTTTATTCACTGCGCCGGTATAGGCGCCGCCGGACGTAGCCGTACCGTCGAAGGCATTCTCGCTTGCTGCAATAGCGGTCCCAACGCTCGCAGGAGCTTCGGTCTCCGAAAACGGCACCGTGTCCATCCGGGAGCCGGCAAAGAGATAACGATCCCCATACCGCGAATTTGCGAGAGAGCGAGCCTCATCAATGAGAGGCTGTAACGAAATAGCGGCAATACCGCGTGTGGTTGCATCCGCCGTCGCTGTTGACTGGCCAATGGCAATTTCCCTTGCCGCTATCAAGATATCGTTTATTCCGGTCAGCTTGGATTCCGTCATGCTCATCCAGCCGTTGATGTTGTCCATATTCTTCCCATATTGTTCAAGGGATACCTTCGATGTCCGGAAATCCAGGACATTCGATGCTCCCAGCGGATCATCGGAGGGACGGTTGATTTTCTTCTGCGAGGCAAGCTGTTCCATGAGCGTCCCATACTTGTTTTGTACATTGAACAAATTGTTCGTCACCATGGCAAATTTCATGTTTTCGGTAACGCGCGTAATCATGATTATCCCCCTAACAATAGAACGCTTTCCGGTTGATCACTATCTTCCCAGGTTAAATAGTATATCTATCATCTCACTCACCGTCGTGAGAAGTCTGCCCGCCGCGTTATATCCCATCTGTAATTTAGTAAGATTCAGCATCTCTTCGTCCAATGACACGCCGGATACTGCCTCTTTCTGACCTTCAAACTGATTCAGGATTGCTTTCTGGCGATCAAAGCCCGTGTTTGCGTCGGCCGTATTCTGTCCCAACGTTCCCACAAATGCGCTGTAAAAGCCGTTAATCGTCGCCGTACCGCCGCTCAGCAACAGGCTGTCCCTCACGGCGCTTAACAATTTTGCATTTTCGCCGTCACCGTCTATGGTCGCTGAAGCTGCTATTTTTGATCCGTCCGCGAGGATGGCTGAACTTACCGCCATATCCTCGGCCGTTGTGGCCGTATCGAAAAAATTGCCGCCTACATTGCCGGTCGCATCAAATCCCTGGCTGTGCTGGGCATTCACATTACTGATTATGGTCGCCGCAAGGGTATCTATGTCGGAAATATAACCGGCAACCGTCGTGTCTCGTATGTCAATCAATCCCGCCAGTTTCCCCCCTGTAAGGCGATTGTTTATCGCCACCCCCGGACTATCCTCAAAGGTGATGTCGTAAAAATTGTTATTTGCCGGATTAATCTCCACGGCGAGCTCCCACATCTTTCCGCCTTCCACCAATGTCCTGCCGTTGGAAATAAAAATATTCAGCGCACCGTTTGACTCTTCGATATAGTTTAAATCAATAATGTTGGACATCTTACGCAGAAGTTCCGCCCGTTTATCCCGCAGATCAGCCGCACTCCCCCCGGCTACCTCAATCTGGCTAATTTGGTCATTGTAGGTGGTCATATCTTCGAGATACGTATTCAACTGATTCACCGTATCTGCTATCGTTTTGTTCGCATCCTGCTGAATAGTCTGCAATTCTTCCGATTGCTGCCGGAATATGGCAGCCATGTTCTGGGAAACGGAAACCAGAACGTCCCGTTCCCCCTTCCCTGAAGGATTTGCCGACAAGCCGGCCCAGGCATCCCAGAATCTGTTCAGTATCTCATTTATACCGCCGCCGTTGCTTTCATTAATAATACCTTCCACCCTGCTCAGCGCGTCTCTGCGGACCTCGTTATAACCAACTTCGTGCTCCTGCTGTACGAGCTGAACTTCCAGATATTTGTCGTAAACACGCTCCACGTTCGTAATCTTGACACCAACCTGTATCTGGTCGGGAGTTCCCGATCCGACGGTGCCGACAGAACCGAAGATGGGCCGCAATCTCGAATATCCGGGGGTATTTACGTTAGCAACGTTTGAGCCCGTAACGTTTATGGCCGTAATATGACTCAAGAGCGCTTCTTTCGACGTATTGAGCAAACGATCAATGCCTGGCATGGTCCTATCCTTCCGTTTGCAATATCTTCCCGTTTCGGGAAAGGATGGTTACTTTCCCCGTATTCATATACGTGGATCCGGAAGACATTAATTCATTTATGAAATCGATTGACCCTTTGAGAAAAGAAAGAGAAGAATCCAGCAAGTCCTTATTGGTTTTATTGAGCCTGCTTATATCCGTGAGAAGGGAAGAAATATCCGCCTGATTCGCCCTAATTTCCTCTCTTAGCTTATCATTGGCATAGAAAGAAAGTGTGGTGAGATTGACATTGTCCTTTTCTATGCCAAGGCCCTTGGCGATTCGTTTCACACAGTTTATCCGTGCCTCCTCAAGCATCTTTGCCTTCAATATGCAGGTTTCCTTCTTAGAATTGCTTTCATTCAGCACTTCAAGAGACGGTTTCATCAGGATATCTTTTTCACGGGCAATGACCGTTCTCAATTCCCGGTAAACCTCAAGCTCTCTCCCCAACACAGAAAGGAGGCTTTCATAAAGGGAATACAATTCCACGTCCTCTTCCAGATCGTGATGTGCACTAATATCCTGATATAACATCGGACACACCTCTACATTGCTTTACGTTGCCACGGAGAGCATATCACCCTGGCAACAAATTAGAAGGAAAACAATCCTCTATCAGTACTATTTTGCGAAGGGGGAAATTACGCAGAAAATATGGATGGAAAACGGTTTTACTATCAGGCAAAAATATCCAAGAGTGATTCTCCCACCATTTTCCCGGCAATCTTATCCCCGCTCACGTTGTAAGTTCCAGCTTCTATTTCCTTTTTAAGCTCCTGAACTTTTTCTTCCCTGATCTCTGGAAGTTTTGCCAACGCAGTTTTAATTTGCTGGACATCTCTTGCCTTGGTGGAAAGATCAACTTTTTCTTCCGGCACTGATACCCCCCCGATCCGTTTGTCAGAGTTTTGACGCATGGTATCATTTCTCTGATATTGCTGGATCATCTGGGCGTTTGTATCTTTGATATCGGAAATTTTCATGGTTTACCTCTCCTCTATTGACGATCTTCACTACTTTTATCGGCAAGATTATCTCAGAACTTTAATAATTATTCAACTCCCAAAGCCATACAATTGACGCCCCCCCTCAAAACCGAACCCGCAAGTTCGCCGTCCGGTTAGAATCCGCCCTCTCCTTTCTTCGATGATTTCCTGTTAAGCTGCCCGTTGAGCTGATTGAAAAGCATCTTCTGTATTCCTATTCCATCTCCCCTGTGCGCCATATCTTCCGCCACCTTTTGATCCATCATCATGGTATACGTGTCCTTCCCAGGAAACTTATCAAGCAACCCACTTGCGGGGACAGTCTGTCTCATACTTTTAAAAAGGTAGTATACGAGAAGCGACTCAAAATCGGCGCAAGCTTTCTTCAGTTTCTTCTCTTTCTCCGCTGCATTTTTATCAGCTTCTTTAACATTGCCCATGTCGGCCGACGGTATCACTATCGCCGTTATGCTCGTATCCCCTCCCATGATCCATATCTCCTCATATCGGTAACGCCGTTTCCGCTAAATGATCCTCAATTCCGCCTGCAGAGCTCCCGCCGCTTTGATTGTCTGCATGATGGTTATCAGGTCACGCGGTGTAACGCCCATCGCATTCAATGCCTTGACCACATCCTGAATTGTTACTCCTTTTGGTACAAGTATCACCTGCTTTTTCTCTTCCTCCACACCAACCGTCTTGTCCGTCGTTACAACGGTTTGTCCACCGGGAGCCACGATCGTAGCACCTTCATTTGCTGCCAAAGGAGCACTCCCGGGACGGGGCACGGGGGCAGGCGCGAACGGTAACGGTTGCGAAACTTTTGTCTCCTCCTTGATCTGGATGCTCAGATTGCCGTGCGCTACCGCCACGGTAGATATTCTTACGTTTTCTCCCATAACTACCGTACCGGTCTTTTCGTTCATAACCACGACGGCGGGCGAATCAATAGAAATATCGAGCCGTTCGATCAAGGTAATGGCGTCCATAATGTTGCCGCGGAAAGAGTCCTTCAGTTTTATCTCCACGGAACAGGAGTCCACCTGTCTTGCCTCAACATGAGGCACGCCATTGTTAATGAATGACATCAACCTCGCCGAGGTAGTAAAATCAGGCTGATACAGATTGACCACCAGTATTCCGTTTTTCGCAAAATTATAATTCAGCTCCTTTTCCACGAGCGCGCCATTAATGACACGCCCGGCATTCAGATGGTTTTTGGCGACGCTTCCCCCTCCCCCACCCGCCGAATAGCCTCCTATCGTAACGGGCCCTTGGGCAACAGCATAGATTTCACCATCGGCGCCGCGCAAGGGCGTCATGGGCAATGTCCCGCCCTGAAGGCTTTTCGCGTCGCCGATGGATGAAACCAGGACGTCAATCCTGCCCCCGGTCTTCGCAAAGGGAGGTAATGTAGCCGTCAGCATGACGGCGGCAGCGTTTTTTGCCTTCATGGTCTTATCTTTCATCGTTAATCCCTGCCTGGTCAGCATATTGGCAAGGGACGTCCCGGTAAACCCATTTTTTACATCGTCACCGGTCCCTTCCAGCCCCACGACAAGCCCGTAGCCAACCAACTGGTTGTCCCGCACCCCGCTGATACTGGCAATATCTTTGATACGCGCCGCATGCAGGGCAGACACCAACGGTGTGCAAACAAACAGCAGGAAAAGAAGTACCCCCATGCAGAAACAGAGCAATCCCCATTTTCTTTTCCCTTTTCCGGACGAGTCAAGGGTAACATCCATCGGTTTTTGTCCATAAAGAAGGATCATGAATCCCATCGCTTTTTTTACCTCCCCTATCATGCAGCCGTTCTTCAGAATGGCCATGCCCAATCGACAATGCGCGTAAGCCAACCCGGCCTCATCTTATCGTTGATGACACCAGTCCCCGTATAAACGATTTTTGCATCGGCAATGTATTGTGACGCAATCAAGTTGCCTTCGCTGATATCTTCCGGTCTCACGATCCCCGAAAGAGTGATGTATTGATTTTCCGCGTTCACGTTTAATTGGCGCTTGCCTTCTATGACCAGATTGCCGTTATCGAGCACGTTGACTACCCGTGCCGTCAGTCTCGCCGCCAGTGTGCTGCCACGAGTGGTATCCCCCTTGCCCTTGAGAGAATTAGCCGAAGTGCCTCCCACACCTATAGAGGTGCCCATGTTTTGGTTCCGACTTAAGATATCCGTATCGAAGCCCAACAGGGCGCTTATTCCCGCGTCTGTGCTCGTATCCCTGCTGGTATTGGTACTTGCCTTGTTACCGCCTGAAGAGACCTCGCTTATGATAATGGTGACAATATCATTTACGTATCGTGCTTTTTTATCGGAAAATAGCGCATTTTTTGCATTTTCTCCCGCCCAGATAGATCCCGGCGCCGGGGGGCGGATGGTCATGGCCGGTGTAGCCAACGCCGAAGGAGGAGGCAACTCGCTTTTCATTATTTCCGCATCCAAGGCCGAACATCCGGCAAGGAAGAAGATAATAAGAATCACTCTTGCCTTGGAAAGCCTTACACCGCAGAACCTATTATTATTCATGACATAAACCTCTGTCGTTAAAATTCCACCCGCACCAGTGATTGCCCCTCAACCCTTGCAAATATGATCTTTTTCGATGAGGTATTTTTTACTTTTATCATAGCCCCGTATGCACCGTTTTCCTCCGAAACACCGGTACTGATCACCCTTACCGGGCCATTATCAAGCAGGATCCGCACCATTTTCCCCTTTTTGATCATGATGGCATCCCTAAGCATATTGGTCGTTATTTCCATGTTGGGACGAATACTGGTAGACATCCTTTTCCCGACCACATCTTCCGGACCA
>CAZTLA010000044.1:8141-19322 GCA_964614365.1 uncultured Syntrophales bacterium
GCCACGGAATTCAGAGGCACCTCAGACACCCATTTCTTTATAAGACGTATATCGTCCGAACTTATCTCCGTATCCCTCACCAAGACCCGTGAACTGACAACCACATCCCTCAGGATTTCCATACGGACCCTGACCACATCCTCTTTTACCAGGATACCATCCTCATGGAACTCAATCGCAAAAGCGGAATCCCCAAGGAAATCTTCTCCTTTCTTGCTTCGCACCCGATAGTTTATTTTCCCCGCCCCCGTCGTCACAAGCATAACATCAGGAATCTTGGCAGGAAAGTCCACGCGTATTGTTCCCGCAGGCCAAGGCATGCTGGTTTCGATATAATTCCTGACAACCGCCTTGATAGTATCCCCATGAATCGTCACGGCGTGTACCGTATGGAAAAGACCCTCTCCAACGAGGGAAAGGGCAATAAGAATGCAATATCTAAAAATAGACTTCATTTGAAATACTACCTCTTGAGATTGTTAATCAACGAAAGCATACTATCGGCGGTCTGGATGGCTTTGGAATTAATCTCGTAAGCCCTCTGGCCGATGATCATCTTCACCATCTCCTCGATGACGCTCACATTGGACATCTCCAAAAAACGCTGCGATATGGTACCGTAACCCGTCGTACCGGGATTTCCCACAACCGCCTCGCCGGAACCATCCGTTTTGTCGTAGAGATTCCGTCCCATGCTCGTGAGGCCCGCGGGATTCACGAACTTCGCAAGTTCGATACGACCGGTAGCCAGCACGGTGCCGATGTTATCCGTTGCGGTCCATGTCCCGCCGCTGTCTATCGTAAAAGAGGTGGAATCCGAGGGTATCGCAACCTCGGGGAGTAATTTCAGGCCTTCCGAATTAACGAGGGCTCCATCCTTGTTGATCTTGAAATTTCCCGCCCGCGAGTAAACGGTACGGCCGTTATCATCAAACTGATAGAACCCGTCGCCTTCAATGGACCAGTCGAATTGATTGCCCGTTTGCTGGTAATCCCCCTGGGTGAATATCTTCTGCGTGGCAATGGGCTTTACTCCCATGCCGATTTCGATGCCGGTGGAAAGTTGATTGCCGCCCGATGTTGCGGCGCCGGATTTGGAATAAATCTGGTACATGAGATCCTGAAAATCCGCCCTGGATTTTTTAAAACCTACGGTATTCACGTTTGCAAGGTTATTGGCCACCACATCCTGTTCCAACTGCTGGGCTTCCATGCCGGTTGCGGCCGTCCACAGAGATTTTATCATTCCTGCCTCCTTACCGTTTCGCGTGTATCTTCCTTTTATCCGGTTACGTTAATCTGCCTATGCGACTCGTCGAAAGTTTGTCAAAATCGGTGATGGTAAGCATTGCCCTCTGGTACGTTTCAAAGGCATGCTGAATACCGATCATATCAACCATCTCCTTTATCACCTGGACATTCGCAAGCTCCAGGTAGCCGGACGTTACTACGGGCTTATCAAGATTCTTGACGCCGGCATTGCCGGGATCGGTTAAAAGACCATCCCCACGGGAAGAGAGGGCGTTCTTATTCATGAACGTGACAATCTTCAGCCTGCCGGCCTCATTCCCATCTACCTTGATCGCCCCCTCGTTATCCACCTGCACCTCGCTTCCGTTTATGGCGATATGCCTCCCCGCAGCATCGAGAACATAATCTCCTGATTGGGTAACCAGTTCGCTGTTCTTGCTGACCGTGAAATTACCGCGCCTCGTATACGCCGTACCGTTTTTCGTCTCAATGGCAAAAAAACCTTCTCCGCCAATCGCTATGTCCATTACATTACCGGTTTTTTGCATTACCCCCGGGGAGTAATTAATAGCCATGATCGGTAGATATGACGGCGCCTGCCCACCTGGCAAAGGTTCTCCCTCGTTTTTCATGGCGAAGTATAAATGCTCCGCCTTGTATCCCGGTGTACTTGCGTTGGCAAGGTTGTTGGTAACCGCATCAAGTTGGTTAATCTTTCGCGTGCTCGCATCGACAAGGTCATAGATGCCAAATGACATGGGCTATTCTCCTTACTGTTTGTCTGTACATGTACATGGATGAGCAATTAACATGCCATTAGGATATTGCCGGGGGGATGCGGAAACAAAACTGACAATAATTTAGGAGAAACAATAATGGATTCAACAATCACCGATCATTTACGATAAAGAAAATCGAGGATACGCGCGAAGGCAAGACGGCAATTTTGTGTCTGTGGGGAAAATTTTTCCGCCCTTCAAGGAACGGCACGGTTATCCATTTACTCGCAGTCCCCGCTGGGCGCCGCGAGAAATGCGAGCGATCTCGGAGTCAACCTCCGCCTTTATCTCTCCATTTTGTATTCAGTGAATAGACAAATGCAAGAATTTCAGCCACGGCACGGTATAGTTCTACCGGTATATGGTCATTAATTTCCAGTTTACTGAGGATCTGCACGAGCGCCGGATCACTCTTAATCGGGACATCGTATTTACGGGCAAGTTCGATGATTTTTTTCGCTACGAGTCCCCTGCCTTTGGCGGTTACCTTGGGAGCAGCATCTTCTTTACCGTCATACTTTATGGCTGCTGCCAACGGCATTTTCCTGTCTTCTTTCAATGGCAACCCCTTCCCTCGTCCCCAGAATAACACAGAAATAAGCTCGTTAAGAAGAAGCTCCTGCTTGTTTGTTTTGTCTGCCCATCATAATGATACGGACCTTTAGGCAAAATAATCCACCACATCCCGACCAGATGCATCCCGATCTTTCTGGTAATCATGTTTTATCCACGGCAGGTTTTCCTCCGTAAGACAACTCAGATGATCAATCGCATATCCCAGAGACAAAAGCTTGTTCTTTAGTTCCTCGGCAGATGCGGAGATGAAATCGCGCACCTCGTTATTGCCGCATTTAATCACACATCCGATCGCCTTCTCGCTCACACTGGCCTTGATCATCATGTCGCCAAGGCCATCCATATTAAGAAATATGACAACTGCATACTGGGCGCCATTGCTCTTGTTCCCTGATTTTTCACCTTCAAATTCGATAAAAATATCTCCCCTTCTGATACCCTCAGAAGAGAGAAAGGGAATCTGGAGCATATATCTGTGCTCATTTTCCTGGGTGAGAACGTTGATAACCTGTTGCATCTCAATAGACTTGATGGATATATCGGTAAATTTGACAAGCTTATTCAGGATGCCCTTTGTGTCGGAATCCATAGGAGGGGAACCCCCTTTCAAGTTGTGGAGGTCAGCGGATAACTTCATCAACAGACTTTTGAGATTGTCCCGATTGTTTACCATGCTCGTCTCCGGAGAGGACTCATTCATGACCTTCTTCAGGTCACTTTCCCACAGGAGTCCGAGCTTGGAAACAAAGTCCTTTAAGAACAGAGGGTCCCTAAGATTACCGTGGGAAAAAATCATTTTCCCAATAAGACCAAGTATCTTATTTATGTCCTGCCCCGTGATATATCGCGATAATTCTCCAAGATTCTTGGAGGTCAATAACTCCTCCGCTCCCCGTATCAGATTGATCAACGAGTCGGGATTCGCTCTTTGCATTTTAAGATAATCGTTTATGATTGCCGTTTCGGGCGTCGCCTTTGCGATGACGGAAAGTACAATGCGGGGCTGTACCTGTTCGACCCTTACCGTAAGCTTGACGCCGGCATTAAGAGACATTCCGGCATCAGCGTTAACGGTAACATTCTTTAACGTGAGCAGAACCTTTCCTCCCTCGAGTTTTTCTGAAACTTCCGCCACCAGCACCTCTCCCCGGGAAAAAACGGGAGGGGATGGGGCATCTTTGTGCGGACCGGATAAACTGCCCGTGGGCGGAAAAGATATTGTGGCGGGATGGATGAACGACATCAGGCCTTCTCTTGTTTACTTCGGTGCAGATCCGAAATAAGACATATCTCTCCCTCTGTCAATCCCGTACGCACTGATATCTCCTGTTCGGTTAAGCCCTGCCCGAACAGCTCAAGGACATCGCCATACTGACTATCAGGAGGGGATGGTTTTCTTTCTTGTGTGTCATTGCGGGCAGAGCCCTTAGATTCAATGGATTGTTCAATGATCTCCCGGCAGCTTTTCTCCTTTTTATCAAGAAGTTGCACTACCTCTCGTAATTTCTTGCGGCTTTCCTCCATAGATTCCAGAAAATTATTTGCCGCACGTTGCGACTCTCCCAATAATGTCTTGAATTCAAGTATCGCTTCTTCGCTGACCGCGGAAAACGTCGGGGGAGGGGTCACTATCTTCTTGTTTAACTGCTTGAGGAGAAAAATAATGGCGAAACAGAGGATAACATCGGCAGCGATTTGAAAAAAAAGAAGCAGTTGTATGTCCATCTCAGACCTTTATATTTATATGTCCACCCTGTTCTGACTCCCCCTCATTAATAAGGCCTTCCGGGGGAGGGGATTTTTTTTCCTGTTTTTCCTTATGATGTTCTCCAGCCCTCTGCCTTCTTCTTTCATGTTCTTCCCTGATTCTTGCCTCCTCCGATTCCTTCGTATCCTTGACTTTCTCTTTTGACAGACGTTGCTCTTCGCTCAGCTGCAACTCAAAATACCGCTGCTGCATGTCCTGGTGTCGCTGTTGTGTTTGCTGCACTCTTTCCGTCGCATTTGATTGCAGGATTACCTGTTGCGCATCAATTGCCCTCAACATAAAGTTACCCCTCTTCCGAGAAAGGGTTACCTCACGCCCTTTGAAACCTGCTGCTTGCAGGAAGAAATTTCCGTTGAGAAAATAAGGACTCTTTCCCCCTTTCACCCCGCCGGAGGGGTCGAGCGCTGATAGTCTTTCATAATAAGATCGTCATAATTTATTGAAACCTTTAGTTTCCTCCTGCAACACGGGAATTATTATAGGGGATCTTTATGGAAATCACGTCATAGCCGTCTTCGGACTGCATCTGAAAAAGGGCGCTGTATCCTCTCAGGAGAAGGAGGGCATGAAGCAGTCCGCCATCAATCTCCGTCTCGGGAGGAATGTCGTTATCTGACGATAAGCAATCAAGCAGAATCTTTTTCCTTTCTTCCGGCATGACCGTTCCCGTATCTTTAATTTTGAGGAAAATATACTGATCGTCATGGGTGGTGGAAATAGAGAATTCCTTCACCTTGCAAGTCTTCATTCTGTTCTTGGAATATTTTATCAGCGCCCAAAAGAACATGGAATAATCGGCGGATAATCCGCTAATTTCGGGAGGGTATTGATCCAATTTCAGTTCCTTCTTTATCTCATGTTTGAAGTCCAAATAAAAATCGGCAAACCGAATTTCCGTTTCGATGATCCTGGATAAATTAATGTTTTCTTTCTCCGTGGCAGCAAGGGTATAAAATTTTTCAGCTACTTCCCTGAATATACAAAAGAATCTATCAGACTCCTGGGAGATCATCTCAATATCCGCCTTTATTTTCTTGTGGTCTTCCATCAGCGCCAATGCCGCTTCCGGGTAATTCTCCCGTGTTTTTTTAATGTTCCCCTCAATGCGTTTTTGTAATAGTTTTGAGCGTCCGATGATCCCATTCAAGGGATTGGCAAAATTATGCAGTATTCCCGGTATGAGTTCGTCGATAAACGTGGATACAAATTCTTTTTCCACCTCTTTGTAAATACCTTCTCTGTTCATGACAATTCCTTTAAATGAGACCGCTGCCCGAGGGGATCAGATTTGTCGGCAACGAAACGAAAAACGTGCTGCCCGATCCCCCCTCGCTCTCTACCCAAATTCTACCCCCGTGCTGTTCGGCGGCAAGTTTGCAGAAGGCAAGTCCGATCCCCACATTAACGACCCGCCTCCGGTCACTGCCGATGACGCCTGTACGTTCATTCACGCCTCCCGATTCATTACCTTGCTTATCCTGCCGTCTTTCTCCGGGAAGACGGATTTGAGTATAAAGATCAAATATTGTTTCCCGAAACTCCTTGGGTATGCCGATACCGGTATCCGAAACGGCGATGAGAACCGTGTTGTTGGATCTGCCGTCCTCCGTCCGCAAGCTTATGGCGCCGCCCTCTCTGGTGTACTTGACGGCGTTCATAATAAGATTAAACAAAATTCTCTCGATCAGCGCTGCATCTGCGGCAACAGAAGAAATCTTGCTGCGACAATCAATTTCCAAAGCGATGTTTTTTTGTGAAGAGAGGGGTTTCAATTTTGAAACCACGGCCTTAAACATCCCTGCCAGATTGATCACGCTTAAGTTAAGTTCCAGCTTTCCCTTCTCCATCTTGCCTATTTCGAGCAGGGTATTTATGATATCGAGAAGATCGTTGCCGCTCTGCATGGCTGTTTCCAGGATTTCCCGCTCCCCGGGACTTAATTTGCCGGACATCAGCAAATCTAAATTTGCCATAATGCCACCGAGGGGCCCCTTCAGATCATGGACCATCATCCTCGTCAATTCAGTCCTTGATTCCAACTGCCTGGTCAGGGTTTCTATTTGGCGATCCTTCTGTTTAATAATTCCCGACACGCCCTTCCCCTTCTCCGCCCATTCTCGTGTTCAAAAATACGTTCATATAACGTTGTTACAGAACCACAAATTCCGTGAAATAGACGGATATTACTCTGTTCCCACCCAATAGATTGTTTAATCTGTCGCTGATTTCTTTACGCAACAGGTTCCTGTCGTCCCGCGAGCCTAACAATGAAGTCCCTCGGTTTTTAGCCGTCATGTATATCACGTTACGCACATCAACCATTTGCTCGAATCTCCTGATATCTTCCTTTGGATTATGAAGCGCGATGGCTATATCACAGATAAGCGTCCGGTCATTTCCTTTCGCATCTTTCACGTGAATTACAAATCCTTTCAGAGAGGCTGTCTCTTCCTTCTTTATGGTGGGAACAGCGGGGACGGCGGCAATTTGCTTCGGCAACGTTACGGGGGTGGTTTTTACGGACTTTTCCCGAGAATACATCCATATCGAGAAAACGGCGGCAGATAGAAGAATGCCGGCAGCGGAAGCGACCAGTATAATCCTCCTCCACGGAAACCGGCGAAGAAAAGGTTCTTGTGCATCTTCCTGCTTATCAGGCGCCGTTGTTTCAGCTTTCTCTTCCTCGATCTTTTCCTCCAGAATATCCAAGGTTGCTTTTTTTACCATAGAATATTGCCCCCACTTGCCGGTTGATTAACGTATCTCCATTTATTTCGGGTTCCTGATTTTATCCAACGCTTCCCGAGCCTCTTGGAAATCCGGATAAATTTCCAGCGCTTTGTTAAACTGGAGGATTGCCTCATCTATCCTTGACGCTTCCATGTACGCCCTGCCGAGGTTGTAATACAGATGCTCGTCACCAGGATCTACCGCCAGCGCCTTCTTATATTCCTCAATCGCTTCCTGAAATTTGCGCTGCTTGCGGTACGCTATGCCCAGCCTATTGTACACATGCACATCATTGGGATTAACTCTCAGTACCGCCTGGAATAATTCGGCAGCCTCATGGTCCAGATCCTTGGCAAGGAAAACTTCACCTATCTCTGCCTGCATAACCATATTTTTCGGTTCCGCTTTGACGGCATTGATAAAAGCCGCCTTTGCTTCTTCCACCGCTCCACGCTCCATCAGAACCTTGCCCAGATTTGCCTGTCTCATGGCATTCCTGGGGCTCCTGCTGATGGCATCCTTCATCGCCTCGACTCTCTTTTCCCTATCGCCCTTTTTTGCGTAAACATCGGCAAGTCCGTCATACGCTCTGGCAAATTTCCCTTGGAGCGAAAGAGCTTTATTATAAGCCTTCTCGGCATCGTCAAGCATGCCTCTTTGATTATACAGATCACCTAAGACCAGGTAAGCCCGCGGGTTCCGGGGATTAATATTTAACGCCGCCTTCAATTCATCAATCGCCTTGTTGAACTGACCGGCGCTCCCAAAAACTGAAGCAAGCCGCAAATGCGTATCCACCGGCGAAGGATTCCCTTTCTTTTCCAAAACGCTATCAATCTTTTCTTCAAGTGTCTTTGCCACAAAAGGCTTGATGATATACGCATCAACCTCGGTTTCTGCCGCCTCGGCGATTGTTCCCTCATCAACCTCGGCGGTTACCATGATAAAAGGGATTTTTGTCAGCTTGTCATCAGCCCTTGTTTTTCTCAATAATTCAACGCCGTTCATCAGAGGCATATTCCAGTCCACTATGGCTATATCTATGTGCACCGTGGACAGTTTTTCCCATGCCTCGACGCCGTTCTCCGCTTCAATTATTTGCGCGTATCCCAACTGGCGGAGCATATTCCTTATGGTCCGCCGCATGTTGATCATGTCATCAACAACGAGGATTTTCATCTGCATCTTCTCTTTTGCAGCACTTTCTTCGTTTCCCATCGGTTTCATCTTAATGACCGCATTAAACAATGAAGATGCTCTTATACCAGATTCTTGACCACAGATCTTAGCCTCAGGGTGGCCTGGGAATGGATCTGGCACACCCTCGATTCCGTAAGGTCCATTACTCTGCCTATCTCTTTCATAGTCAATTCTTCATAATAATACAAGGATAAAACCAGTTTTTCCTTTTCAGGAAGATCATCTACGGCCTCCTTCAGCTTCGCTTTCAATTCTCGATTGGCCAGAAGATCCAGAGGATTTCCTGAATCGATTTTTTCCATGATCTCAACCTGCCCGTGATTATCAAAGTAATCATGCGGCAGATCCTCGCTGCTTATTATGGAAACGCATCGGGATTCGTCGAGGAGCTTGAAATACTCCTCCAGGGATATGCCGAAGTGCCGGGCCATTTCTTCCTCATCGGGCGACCTCCCCAGTTCCTTCTGTAAACAGCGGAATGCTTCTTCCAGTTTATTGTCTTTACTTCTCGTGGATCTCGGCACCCAATCCCTTGCCCGTAATTCGTCCAGCACGGCGCCCCTAATCCTGAAACTGGCATACGTCTCAAACTGAACATTTCTTGTTTTATCAAACTTCTCCAGTGCGGACATTAATCCGATAATCCCCACATTCAGCAGGTCTTCTCGGTCCGACACGTCAATCGGCAGTTTCGATGCCATCCTCCCCACGATGTTTTTCACAAGGGGGGCATACTTCATGATCAGTTCGTCTTGTTTTTTTTTATCCACGGTCATTATTAACAATGTTTTCCCAGAAAAATCTTATACTTCCATCTTCATAGTCTTCCTGTTTTTCCATACAGAGCTTTTCCGCAACAGAAGAAAGGCACCTGCTCGCCACGGACGAAGGATATAACTCCGCTAAGACTTTTTGCTTCTTCACTGCATCCTGCAGTTTATTATCATGAAGTACATACCCCAGATATTCTATGCTCAGATTGAGAAAATGATCCGTTGCCTGACTCAATCTCGTGTACACTTCCTTGGCTTCGGCAGGACTTGTTACCATATTTACCAGAAGCCGAAACCTCTTTTTTGCATAGCGCTGGTAAAGAACTTTGATCAGCGCATAGGCATCCGTCAGTGAGGTCGGTTCAGAGGACACAACAACAATGATTTCTTTGGATGCCACATTGAAATACATTACGTTTGCGGCAATACCGGCTCCCGTATCGATCAACATGAAGTCCACATCTTCGTTGAGCGAATTCAGTTCTTCAAGAAGAGTCAGTTTTTGCCCCCGCGACAGATCCGTCATTTCCTGGATGCCTGATGCTGCGGGTAAAATTTTTATCCCCCCGGGGCCGCGTATTATTGTTTCCGCCATGGTTTTTTCGCCCTTCAGGACATGCTGCAGATTGTATTGAGGAGTAAGCCCGAGAATCACATCGATATTCGCAAGACCCACATCGGCATCGAGTATCAATGCTTTTTTATTCATCTTGGTAAGTATATAAGCCAGATTGGCAGTGATATTCGTTTTACCGACGCCTCCCTTTCCGCTGGTAATAGCTATCACTCTGACCGGCGCATCTCCCTTTGGGGCAGCATGCTTTCTCTGCAGCACTGATGTTGCCATGACGTGATCTCCTTTTGCCCTCGCCTTAACTGCTCTTAATCCTGCGGCCTGATCCACTGTCTTAATTCCTTTCTTATCGGTTAATACTGCTCGTTATGAAACCCAAGGCCTGCATCTAATGATATATTTCTCCCATAACAAGTTTTGTCAGTGCTCGGGGGCTCACTTTTTCAATATCCTGAGGCACGTTTTGACCGTTTGTAACATAGGAAACGGGTTTGCCTGCCTGGACGACCAGATCATATATGAGTCCGGGCCGTGTACACTCGTCCAGTTTTGTAAGAATTATATTATCGCAATCAAATATGCTGAACCGCGCCACTGCATCCATGTTGTGTTCTTGACTCGAGGTAAGGCTTAAAAGAAGATTCGTTTCCACAGGAACGTCGGCAACCAGAACATCTTTCAACCTCTTCAGGTAATTTTCATCCCTGCGGCTTTTCCCCGGTGTATCTATCAAAATAACATCCTTCCCGGCAAAGCGATCCAGCGTCTTTTTGAATATCTCTTTCTCAGCGGCTACTTCGACCGGGATGCCGATAATTCTCGCGTATGTCTTCAGTTGTTCCGTCGCTGCGATTCTGTATGTATCCGTAGTAATCAGGCCAACGCTTAATTTCTCCGTCAGCGCGTACTGTGCCGCAAGCTTTGCCAGGGTCGTGGTTTTGCCGACGCCGGTGGGACCAATAAATGCCTTGATTCGCTTTCGCTGCGTTTTTTCAGCGGGTACCGGGAAGGATTGAGCAATCATTTTTTCGACAATATTGACGCTCTTTTCATAATTTTCGATTTCCCCTGCGGCGAATTCCTTTTTCAGTGTTTCCATGAGATTGCATGCCCGCGCTTTTGATAGCCCGTTTCCGACCAGATTCTGGTATAGCTTGGCAAAATGTCCCTTTGTTTGCTCTTTCGAACGCCGCATGCCGAGAACATCAAAGAACGTATTGATCGTCTCTTTTAATTCTACCAGTTCACCCTGTAATGAATGTACCGCCCTCGCATCGGCTATAAGCGTTCTCAAGTCGCCTATCTCCGCCTTCAGTAATGCCAGCGGATCACGGTGATTTGCAACCTTTCCTTCTGTGCCGACAAAGTCGCCCCCCGTGGAGGGTTCCAATATTTCCTGCACATCTCTTGCCGCAATGACTTCTACGAAGGTATGCGTCGGGCCCGTTATCTTTTTTGTGGAAAGAACAACGGCATCGGGACCAAGATCTTTTTTGATCATAACCAGCGCTTCCCTGATATTTGCCGCTT
>CAZTLA010000045.1:0-19040 GCA_964614365.1 uncultured Syntrophales bacterium
TACAATAGGACATTCCTACTTTGGTGATTTAGGACATTCTCATTTTGGCGGGACAGAAATTTTTGGTTGAAATTTTTGGTTGACTTCCATGGCCGTTCATTCTAAGAAGCAGGGTGCAAATGGACAAGGAAACAAGAAAATATACCCTGCAACTGGCAACTGCCAGCAGCATGGGTATCGCCCTGGTCCTGACGATCTTCGGAAGCTTTTATCTGGGGCTCTTTCTTGACGACAAACTGGGGACGAGGCGTTTTTTTTCCTTTCTTTTTCTTTTTCTCGGCATTTTCGTCGGGTTCAAGAATTTTTATCTCCTGATAAAGAGAATCTTCTCCGACGAAAAGAAGGAAAACGATACAGACGGCAAGCACAATGGAAAAGGACCCTCTGCAGAAAAAGATTGAAACGATGAGCTGGCTACTGCTGGCCGTGCTGCTCGCTCTCAGCGGCATCTTCCTTTCGCGCCGTTTCAGCCTCGGCGTCCTGTGCGGCGGGCTCATCAGCATCCTGAACTTCCGCATGCTCTATCGCAGTCTGAGCGGCTTTTTCCGGCATATCGCCGACGGCGCGAAGTCATCCGTTTTATGGAATCACACTCTCCGGCTCGCCGTTACCGGAGTCGTTCTTTATTTTCTGATTTCGAGGGCCGTAACCGACTTGATCGGTCTGCTTGCGGGTCTTTCCGTGGTCGTCATAAGCATCATGCTCACCGTTCCGATAATACTCTCAAAGAAATGTTACATCGAGGAGGTCAGGTAAGAAATGCATCCCCTGTTACTGCTGGAAAACCACTACATCCCGGCACACGTTGCCTATTCCTGGTTCGTCATGGCGCTGCTTTCCCTGCTGGCGTTTCTCGCCACCCGCCGGATGGACCTCTACCCGGGCAGACTTCAGAATTTCATGGAGGTCGTCATCGGCGGCATCGATGCCTTCCTGACGGACACCATGGGACACGAGGGGCGAAAATTTTTCCCTCTGATCGCCACCCTGTGCCTGTACATTCTCGCCTCGAACCTGATCGGCATTTTCCCGGGCTTCGAATCGCCCACAGCCAATCTCAACACCACGGCCTCCATGGCGATCACCGTTTTCTTCATGACCCACATCATCGGCGTCAGGGTGCATGGGATAAAATACTTAAAGCAGTTCATGGGACCCATCTGGTGGCTCACTCCCCTCATGCTGCCCATCGAGCTTATCGGCCACCTGGCGCGTCCCCTCTCTCTCACGATGCGGTTGTTCGGCAACATCAAGGGCGAGGATATCGTCCTGGCGGTGGTCCTGATGCTTGTGCCCGCACTCGTTCCCCTGCCGGTCTTTGTCTTGATGATCTTCACCTCGTTCATTCAAACCATCGTCTTCATGCTGCTCACCATGATGTACATCGCGGGCGCTACGGCGGAAGCGCACTGAACCGTCAAAACGCCCGTGCCTGAAATAAAAAGGGAGTCTCATCTGAGACTCCCTTTTTATTTCATTCTTCAGCTTCCCTTCAGTATTCTGGGGACAATTTTTCGATCTGTGCCAGCGAAAATACCGGGCCGTCCTTGCAGACGTACTGGGAACCTACGTTGCACCGGCCGCATTTCCCGATCCCGCACTTCATCCGCATCTCCAGCGACGTGAGAATATGCTCCTTGGCAAACCCCAAGTCAAACAAGGTCGGCAGGGTGAAACGCACCATGATCGGAGGGCCGCATATGACGGCCACCGCATTCTCGGCAGGGGGCGCCACCGCCTTGCAGACCGTGGGCACAAAACCCTCCCGGCCCTTCCAGTTCGCGTCACCCTTGTCCACCGTTACATTGAGCTCGATATCGTTCCTGGTACCCCAGGCGGCAAGTTCCTCCTTGTACAGGAGCAGACCGGGATTCCGCGCCCCGTAGATGACCGTGATCTTGCCGAAGCGTGATCGGTTGGCCGGGTGAAGCAGATAACGGATCAGCGCCCTCAGTGTGGTAAAAGCGAATCCGCCTCCCACAATCACGATGTTTTTTCCCGCCAGAGAGTCGAGGGGCCAGGCATTGCCGAGGGGCCCCCGGATTCCCATCCGTGCGCCCACCTCGAGACCGTGCAGCACGGTGGTCACGACTCCCGCCTTCTGGACGGTAAATTCCACGTAGCCCTCGTCAGTCGGCGACGAGGCGATCCCGATGGGAGATTCCCCCCTGCCGTAGAGAGAAAGCTCGGCAAACTGCCCCGGCAGGTATTTGAAGTTCATCTCGTCTTCCCGGTTCAGGAACGCCAGGCGGAAGGTCTTGATGTCCTTCGTTTCAACTTCCATGACGACCTGTATCAGTTCGACGGGAATGGGTACATAGGGGTTCTGCATCACTTGCTCCCGGTTCACAGTTTCGAAATATCGTTCACGATCTTCCTGATATCAATGTTGACGGGACAATACATCACGCATCTCCCGCATCCCACGCAGGATATGGCATTGAAGTTGTCCACGTAGTACTTGAACTTGTGCATCGTTCGCTGTCGCCACCGTTCCTTCTGGGACGGCCTCGGGTTGTGCCCCGACGTCTCTTTCGTAAACAGCGGGTACATGCAGGAATCCCAATTCCTGATTCTGATGCCGTTCTCTCTCCTTGCCTCGTCGGAGATATCGAAGCAGTGGCAGGTAGGACACAGGTAGGTGCAGGTCCCGCAGGCCAGGCACTTCCGGTGGATCGTATCCCAGAAGGGATGATCGAAATTATTGTCCAACCGGGGCTTAATGGTTTGAGCCGGCACGTGCGACGAGATTTCCTTCTCCGCCTGCGCGGCGATTTCCTTTTTCCTCTCCTCCACTGTTTCATTCGCCTGCGGAAGGCTGCCGAAGGAGGGCATCAGCTTTTCCCCCTTGGCCGTCAGAAACTCGACCAGATACTCGGCCCCCATGTCGGTAAGCGCGATATCGGCGCCTTCCACCGAGGTGGGGTTGCCGCCCACGGAGGTGCAAAAGCAACTGCCGTAGGGGGGATGCACGCAGGCAAGCGTTATCACCGTGGTCTTTTCCCGCTTGTCCACGTAGTAGGGATCCCGGTACTGCTCCTGGTCGAAGATCATATCGAGAAGGACAAAGCTGCGGGCGTCGCAGGGGCGCACCCCGAAGAGAACAGCCTCGCCCGTTTGGGGTCCCGCACCGGCAAATTCCGCCCCTTTGCCGGACCGGATGTACTTGAGGAGGGTTTCCGTGCGGGGGAAGAAAACACTTTTGGGAGCATTCTTCGTATTGCCGTAATCATCAAGGAGTTTAAAGCCCGAGGGACCGGCAACAGAAGATATGACCCCAAAAAGAACGTTGTCCTCTTCCCTCACCGGCGCATAGACCGTCACGGTCCGCGCGATCTTCTCGATCACCCCGGGCAGCATCTCTTTTTTGATCAACCGTTTTTCCATCATCATCCCTTCATACATAACATTCCTAAAGCAATCCGAGCCCCGTAAGAAGCGGCAGTGGGTCCACGTGATGCATCTTGAACCACCGCTCCGTTCCTTCCAGTCCCAGGGCGAGGGCCATGAGCTCGGTGAAATAAAAAACCGGGAGCGCCACACCGGCGCTGCTCCGCATATCCAGATTCGCCATACAGACGGGACAAGCGGCAACGAGGCAATTGGCCCCCGCATCCCCGGCCATGGTCATGAGTTTGTCCACCATCTTCACCACAAGCGGTGTTTTGCTGATGGTAAGACTTCCGCCGCAACAGTCCGTCTTGTAGGACCAGGGACGGACATCAGCTCCGAGCGCCGCCATGATACCGTCCATGAGGACGGGGTTTTCATGATCATCGAACCCACAGACTTCCGGAGGCCTCAGGAGGAGGCAGCCGTAATAGGAAACGGGTTTTAAGCCCGCAAGGTTCTTCCTGACCTTCTCTTTCAGAACGTCCATCCCGATATCGTTGCAATAAATATCGATGGGGTTCCTCACCCTGGCCGGTTTACCGAATTGTTCACCGAGGATCGCTTCGACCTCGGTCTTCAGCGCCCCATCCTTGTCCAGGCAATGCTGAGCGGTCTTGAGCCGGTTGAAGCAGGCGGCACAGGGTACCATGATATCGGCGGGACCCCCCGCCGGTGCATCCTTCCCCGCGGCAAGCAGATCGCGGGCAGGCAGGGCAACGGACAGTTTGAAGTTGGTGTTGTGGGCGGACGTGGCGCCGCAGCAGGACCAGTCTTCGATTTCCTCAAGCTCGATCCCCAAAGCGGCGCTCACCGCCTTCACGGACAGATCATATTCTTTTCCCGTGCCGTGCAGCGCGCATCCGGGATAATAGGAATAGTGCAACGGGCATCCTCCTTCACGTCTTGCTCGTTTTCTCAAATATCTTCCGCACGGCCCGCAGGTCTTTCGTCGCCGGCGATATGAGGGAAAGTTTCCCCTTCTTCAGCATGTCCAGACCCATGACCATATCGGAGAACAGGTCGCCGGTTGCGAGCTTGTACCGCACCATAAGCAGCGGTTCGTTAATCCTGCCTCTGCCTTCGATGCCGGCAAGAAACGATTCATGGAATTTCATGATGTTTCTCTCCGCCGCCGTGACGCCCGATTCGATGGCCATCTGCCTCAGCACGTCCATCATCCGGGCGACGTCAACCTGGTTGGGACAGCGGGTGATGCAGGTCTCGCAGGAGACACAGAGCCATATCGTCCGGCTCTCCAGCACCTCCTTCTTCCTGCCCATCTGGATCATCCGGACAACTTTGTCGGGATTGTATTCCATGGCGGAAGCAAGCGGACAGCCCGCCGTGCATTTCCGGCAGTGGTAGCATCGCTGAATAGGGACGCCGTTTATCTGCCTGTTCACTTCCTCTAAAAAGGTCCCCACAGTCGCCTTGCTCCTCATGCTTCCCGTAACCCCTTATGCCCCTCTCCCGCAGGCGCATCCTCTTTGGGCGCCGGGTTGAAAACAAATTGCTCCGGATCGGTCTCGCTGAACGTGCTCAACGTCGCCGGCTCGTCCAGTGAGGCGCCCGCCCGATGTCCGAACAGTTCAAAGTCATCCTTGTCGAGTTTCTTCAGATACCTGCGCAAATCCACGCCCATAGGGCAGACGTCACTGCAGAAGCCGCAGTCGACGCAGCGCCCCACCATGTGGTACAGGCGCATCAACTGAAAGACCATGGTGTCCGACTCGTCAGCGCCGATGCCGATCCACTGGGGCTGGCTCTGCTCCACGAAGCAACTGCGGCAATAGCAGGACGGACAGGCGTTGCGGCAGGCGTAACAGCGAATGCACTTGGCCATCTCCTTCCGGAAATAGGCCCACCGCTCCTCCACGGGCAGCTTCTCGAATTCTTCGATGGCGATATATTCCCCTGCGGCATCCATGGCTGGGGCGGCTTCTCCCGCCATGACATCCGCCGCGAGAGGGTTGTTGAAACGGCAGGTGAGACAATTGTCGGCAATGACCTCATGGAGGGGAATCTCCAAAGCGCCGTCCACCGTCTTCGCCGTGAGCGTCTCCCCGCTTACTCCGCCGCCGGCGATCTCTTTGCCGCCGAGACGCACCGCCAGCTTTCTCTTGTCCACATACCCCCGGCAGGGAACGCCGATGATCACGATCTCGTCCCGGGCGTACTGCTTCTCCTGGAGGTGGATGATGAGGGATCGGGTCGTGCAGCCCCTCGCCACGACGCCGACCGTCTTCTTCGTTCTTTGCTCCGGTTTCAGCCTCATTTGAAGCGCCTTGTGCTCGGAGATCACATCGTGAACGAACTTGGCAAGATTGTGCGCGCAAAAACGGTTCCAGACAAGCCTCTGCGCTTCCTCCGGCGCCGTGATAAAACAGGGAGTGGCCGTGAGTGGCATGGTCCCCTGTTCATAGCCGACAATCACATCCGCCTTTTTCTCTGCGAGCAGCCGCTTCGCCTCTTCTCTCAATTTCTCTTCACCCTGTTCCACTATTTCCCGTTCCTTACGCTGTGGTTTGTTCTTCCGTGGCGTTTATGGGCCATTGTTTCACCAGCTTCCGGGCCGGCCCCAAAGCACGGACGGCCTCCGTCACCTGCCGAATCACCTCGGCAAACCGCTCTCCCTCGGACGCCGACACCCAGGTAAAAATGGTCCTGTCCCCTTCCACACCCACGTAGGTGAGGAAATTTTTCAGCATGGTAAATTTTCGTCTGGCGATCAGATTCCCCGTCAAGTAGTGGCACTCCCCCGGATGACAGCCGGAAACGAGCACGCCGTCGGCGCCGTCCTGCAGGGCCTTCACGAGGTAAAAGGGATTGATCCTGCCCGTGCAGGGAACCCGGATGATCCTCACGTTCGGCGGGTACTGGATCCGGCTTATTCCCGCCAGGTCCGCCCCGGCGTACGTGCACCAGTTGCAGACAATGGCGGTAATCCTGGGTTCCCAGCTCCTCTCCGCCTTCCTCTCAGCCATCGTATCGCTCATCGCATCGTTACCTTCCGCATTCCATTCACGGCTTCAGGGAGAACGCATCCAACTGCGCCAAAACTTCTTCGTTGCTGAACCCGTTGAGATCGACCGCGTTCATCCTGCAGGAAGCCGTACATATGCCGCAGCCCTTGCAAAGAATGGCATTGACGGCCGCGCAGGCCTCCAGGGGATCCACCGCAATGGCGCCGAAGGGGCAGTTCAGCTCGCACAGGCCGCAGGCCATGCACCGCTCCCTGATCACGGCGGCGATCTTCCCCTCGGCCGTGATGTAATCCTTGGTCAGGACAATACAGGCCCTCGATACGGCGGCGCTTGCCTGGGTCGCGGATTCATCGCTGAATTTCGGGGCGTGGGCCATGCCGCAGACGAAGACGCCGTCCGTGGCGAAGTCCACCGGCCGCAGTTTGACGTGGGCCTCGAGGAAGAAGCCGTCCTGGTTCGTGGGCACCTTGAGCATCCTGCCGATGGCGGCATTCTCCGGGTTGGGCGCCGTGGCAACGCTGAGCGCCAGAATATCCGCGCCGATCTCCACCTCTTCGCCCATGAGGGGATCGAACACCATTACCCGGATCGTTTCCCCTTCCTGCATAACCCGGGGCGGCCGATCCTCGTCGTACCGGATGAAATGCACGCCAGCCTCGCGTGCCGCCTGGTAATAATCTTCCTTAAACCCAAACGTTCTGATGTCCCGGTAGAGGATCGTCACCTCCCGGCCCGGATCAACCTCTTTAAGCTTCAGGGCGTTCTTGACGGCCTCGGAACAGCAGTACCTGCTGCAGTAGGGGCGTTCGGCGTTCCTCGACCCCACGCACTGGATCATCACGACGCTCGCCGCCCGGGCAATCACGATATCCCTCTTGTGGATAAGCCGCTCCAGCTCCCGCTGAGTGACAACCCGGTCGGACTCACCGCGCAGGTACTCGGTCGTTTCCAGTTCCGAGGCGCCCGTGGCGATGATAACCACGCCGTGTTCAAGCACGCGCTCTCCCGTTTCCGTCTTGAGCGTGGTCCGGTAGTTGCCGATGAATCCCGTTATGTCCCTGATTTCGGCCCCCGTCACCACGGCAATGAACGGATTGTTTCTGACCTGCTCCAGGAGACCGGCGAGGTGCAGCTCCGTATTGAGTCCCTCAAGGGTATAGCGAAGCTGTCGGTAATTGCCGCCCAGTTCTTCTTCCCTTTCCACGAGATAGCAGGGAAACCGTTGCTCCGCAAGCGACAGGGCGGCCGTCATGCCGGCAAGTCCGCCGCCGATGATGAGGGCGGCGTGATTCACGCTGAGCTGCCCCGGTTTCAAGGGCTTCAGGTACTCGGCTTTGGCCACGGCCATGCGAACCAGGTCTCTGGCTTTCCGGGTGGCCGCTTCCGGTTCGTGCATGTGCACCCAGGAATCCTGATCCCGGATGTTGGCCATTTCGAAGAGGTAGCGGTTGAGGCCCGCCTTCTCGCAGTTTTCCTGGAACAGACCCTCGTGGGTGCGGGGGGAGCAGGAAGCGACCACCACCCGGGTGAGATTGTGCTCCCGGATAATATCTCCCATCTTTACGGCGGCATCCTGAGAGCAGGTAAAAAGATTGTCCGTGGCATAGACCACCGTGGGCAGCGTTTTTGCGTATTCCACCACGCCCGGCACGTCCACGACCCCCCCGATGTTGATGCCGCAATGGCAGACGAAGACACCCGTTCTGGGACCGATGCCGCGCAAATCGTTCTCCAGGGCGATTTCCTCCACGGTAATGACCGTGCCGCGACGGGTCGCAAGCAGACCGCCGGCACATGCTGCGGCGCCGCTCGCCTCCATGACCGTCTCCGGTATGTCCTTGGGCCCCCGGAAAGCCCCGCACACGTACACCCCTTCCCTCGTCGTCCGGAGGGGGTTGTCGGGGCTGGTCCTGCAGAAGCCGTGTTCCTCCAGCTCGATGCCCAGACTTGCCGCCAGTTTTGCCGCCTCCCGGGGCGGGGTAAGCCCCACGGAAAGCACCACCATGTCGAACTCTTCTTCCACGAGGCTGCCGTTTTCCCGCACATAGGTAAGCAGAAGATTTTTCGTCTGCTGCACCTCCTTGACGGCGGACGGAATGGAACGGATGTACCGTATGCCGTATTCCTCCTTTGCCCGGTTTACGAACCGGTCAAAATCCTTGCCGTGGGCGCGGATATCCATGAAGAAAATCGTGGGTTCCAAGCCGCGGGCGTGCTCCTTGCCGACGATCGCCTCCTTGGTGGCGTACATGCAGCATACGGAGGAGCACCAACTGTTGCCGCAGGCCTCATCGCGGGATCCCACGCACTGGATAAAGGCGATTTTCCGGGGTTCCCTCCCGTCGGAGAACCGCTGCACGTGGCCGAAGTAGGGCCCCGACGCGGAGAGTATCCGTTCGAACTGAATGCCCGTCACCACGTTTGCATACCGGCCAAGTCCGTACTCGCCCCGCAGGCGGGCATCGAAGATCTCGAACCCCGGCGCGGCGATGACGGCTCCGACTTCGATATGTTCTTCCGCAAAGACATCGTCGTGCTTTACGGCGCCCGCGATACAGGCATCCACGCACTGATAGCATTCGGAACAGACGCCGCAATTGAGGCAGCGTCCGGCCTCGGTGAGCGCCTCTTCCTCGCTGAATCCCTTGACCACTTCCGTAAAATCGGTCTTTCTTGCTTCCGGCTCCCGCAGGGGCATGGCGACCCTCGGCAACGGTTCCCTCCCCATCGCGTCTTCCCGGTTTGCAATACCCTCCTGCCAGTTTCTTCCCCGGCCGGCGCCCACCTCTTCGCCCTTGAGGTAGCGGTCGATGGAAATAGCCGCCTCCTTGCCGGCGCCCACGGCCTTCACCACGGTTGCCGGCCCGCTCACGACGTCGCCGCCCGCAAAAACCCCCGCCGCAGACGTGGCGAACGTAACGGCATCCACATCCAGGGTACTCCATTTGTTTACGGAAACGCCGCTTCCCTCCGTAATGAAGGAAAGATCGCTCATCTGCCCGACGGCCGGCACCACGGCATCGACGGACAGGACGAATTCCGATCCCTTGATCGGTACGGGCCGCCGGCGACCGCTCGCATCCGGCTCTCCCAGCTCCATGCGGAGACACTCGATGCCCGATACCTTGCCGCCCACACCCCCATTGTCCGTGCCAATCACCCGGACAGGGGCAACGAGGAACTCCATCCTGATTCCCTCTTCCTCGGCCTCGGCAATCTCCTCCGGCGAGGCGGGCATCTCGGCGCGCGATCTCCGGTAGAGAATGAAAACATCCTTCGAACCCGTTCTGATGGCGGTGCGGACCGCATCCATGGCCACGTTGCCCCCGCCGATCACGGCCACCCGGTTCCCCAGGAATATCTTCTCTCCCAGGTTGACCCGCTTCAAATAATCGATGCCCGCTACCACGCCTTCAATATCCTCGCCGGGAACGCCGAGGGCGCTGCTCTCGTGCGATCCCGTGCCGATGAAGACGGCGTCGTAGTCCCTTCGCAACTCCCCCATCGAGACATCGCGACCGACGCGAGTATTGAGTCTGATCTCGACGCCCAGGTCCCGGATGATCTTGATTTCGGCGTTGATGATATCGCGGGGAAGCCGGTATTCGGGAATGCCGAGCGTCATCCAGCCGCCCGCGATGGGAGCGGCCTCAAAGACCGTCACGCCATACCCTCTGACGGCAAGATAGTACGCGGCAGACAGTCCCGCAGGACCGGCGCCGATGACGGCCACCCGTTTGCCGTTATTTTCCGCTTTATCGGGAACGTATTTCGTCGCCTCATGCAGGTCCAGGTCGGCCACGAAGCGTTTTAGGTGCATGATGTCGATCGGTTCATCGACCTCGCCCCTCTTGCAGGCCGCTTCGCAGGGGTGATCGCATACCCGGCCGCAGACGGCGGGGAAAGGATTTTCCTGCTTGATGAGCTTCAGCGCTTCCTTATATTTGCCCGCGGCAATGAGGGCCACGTATCCCTGGACGCTGATGTGGGTGGGACAGGCCGCCTTGCAGGGCGCCGTCCCCCGTTTTTCGATGGCAAAACCGCTGGGGATCGCCTGGGGGAAATGCCGATAGGCGGCTTTCCGCGTATCGAGTCCCTCGTTGAAATTGGAAGGAACAGAGACGGGACAGACCTTGGCGCAGTCGCCGCAGCCCGTGCACTTGTCAAGATCGATGAACCGCGGCGCACGGGTGAGACGGACGCGGAAGCGACCCGCCTCGCCCTCCACGGACTCCACCGTCCGGCCCGTCAGGATCTCCACGTTGGGATGCCGCCCCACTTCCACCAGTTTGGGGGAAAGGATGCAGGCGGAGCAATCGTTGGTGGGAAACGTCTTGTCGAGTTGCGCCATGACGCCGCCGATGCTGATCCCCTTCTCGACGAGGTATACCTTCATGCCGGAATTCGCAAGATCAAGCGAGGCCTGGATACCCGCCACACCCGATCCCACCACCATCACGGCGCCGATTTTTTCGTTATCGTTCAACACCAGTCGTACCTCTAATAATACGATGCGGGGTCTATTATCCCCGCCTCCTGAAATCCCTTTTTTCTCAGCAGGCAACTGTCACAGCGCCCGCACGCCCTGCCCGCGGAATCCGGATCGTAGCAACTGTGGGTGAGATGGTAGGGAGCGCCCAGTTCCACGCCCCGGCGGATAATCTCCGCCTTGCTCATGGCGAGCAGGGGCGCCCGTACGACAATCCTCATCTTCCCCTCCACCGTTGCCTTGAGCGCCAGGTTCGCCATGGATTCGAAGGCCTTCACGTATTCGGGACGACAGTCCGGATACCCGGAATAATCCACGGCGTTGACACCGATGAAGATGTCGGGCGCTTCAAGCACCTCGGCCCACGCCAATGCCAGAGAGAGGAAGATGGTATTGCGCGCCGGGACATAGGTCGCCGGTATGCCCGTTTCCCTGTCCTCCACCCTCAGAGCCTTGGGTACCGCCACAGGGGAGGTCAGGGCGGAGCCGCCGATTTTTCCCAGGTCAATATCCAAGACCAGGTGCTCCCGGACGCCGAGGGCCGCCGCCACGTTCCGGGCCGCTTCGATCTCCACGGCATGGCGTTGTCCGTACCGGACGCTCAGCGCGTAAATATCGTAACGCTCGCTCTTCGCCAGCGCCATCACGGCCGTGGAATCTATTCCCCCGCTCGAGAGAACGACGGCTTTCTTGTGCTGCTCCATGTACATCCTTCAGACACCCCTCATGCCGGCGGGCCAGATAATCGTGTGAAGCGGGAGATGAAGCCGTACGGGAAGGTTGTCTTCCAGTATCCAGGCGGCCAGCAGCCGCGGTTCCAGAACGCCGAAGACAGGCGAAAAATGAACGATCATCCCGCCCGCCACGTCACGCGGTATACGCTTCAGAATATCACGGGAGAACTCGTAATCGGCCCGGTCGCCGATCACGAATTTTATCTCGTCCCCGGGCGTCAATTTCTCCAGATTTGTCAGGTCGTTCCTTTTTTCTTCCCCGCTCGACGGCGCTTTAATATCCATGATCTTGACGCACCGGGCATCCACGGGACTTACATCCAGAGTGCCGTTTGTCTCCAAAAGAACCCGGCAGCCGTGGTCGAGCAATTCCTTGATGAGCGCGGGAGTTTCCTCCTGAAGAAGCGGCTCCCCGCCGGTGACCTCCACGAGCGGCACGCCGTAACGCCGAACGCGCGCGACGATCTCGCCTATTCCCATGCGTTCGCCCTCATGGTAGGCGAACGTGGTATCGCAGTAGGAACATCTCAGGTTACATCCCGTAAGCCTCACGAAAACACAGGGCCGGCCGGCATAGGAAGATTCTCCCTGAATGCTGGAGAAAATCTCATTCACCGTAAGCGGCATTCATTCCTCTCGATAAAAAACACCCGCTTCGGGGGTCTCGGCAACCATCACGGCGGAAACCTTCACGCCTCCGGCATCGAGCTTGTCGCTCAATGCCCGGTAAAGAAACCTGGCGATGGTCTCCGATGTGGGATTCGTATCCCTGAATAGGGGGAGATCGTTCAGATTGGCATGGTCAAAATCAACCAGAACCGCCTCCAGCGCCTGCTTTACCTCCCGGAAATCTACGCCCAATCCCATTTCGTTCAGGCTCCGGCACTTCACGAATACGCGCACACCCCAGTTATGACCGTGCAGGCGCGCACAATCACCCGGATAATTCACCAGCGTATGGGCTGCGGAAAAATGGCTCTCCACAGAGACTTCAAAATAACCTGCCATAGCTCCTCATGTGACTGCACTTCTGAATATCGCCATCAGTCCGAACGGCATGAGTCCCATATAGAGAATCATGACGATAAAAACCCAACAGAGCGCCTTTTCATGAAACGAAAGAGGGATGGGCGACCGTGCGGCGGTTTCTTTTGAATAACTCATCCTCACGAGGTTCAGATAGTAGAATAGGGAGATAACGGTATTCACGGCGCCGATAATGACAATAGTTAAATAACCTTCCTTGAAGGCACTGACAAAGAGGAAGAACTTGCCGGTAAACCCCCCGGTGGGGGGAATGCCTGCAAGCGAAAAAGCCGAGACGGCAAGGGTGAGCGCAAGAAGCGGCGCCCGTTTCGACAGTCCCGCAAGATCGTCCACCGTAACATTTTCCCCACGTTTCGACAGCAGGAGAATGACGTAAAAACAGCCCAGATTCATGAACAGGTAAACGGCAATATAATAGATTGCGGACGCGCCGCCGTCGCTGTTCAAGGCTATGATGCCCAGCATCAGGTACCCCGCGTGGGCGATCCCGGAATAGGCAAGGAGCCGTTTGATGTCCTTCTGGACGAGTCCCGCAAGGTTCCCTGCGGTCATGGAGAGGGCCGCCAGGATGATCAGGATGTCGGCAAGCGGCAGGGGCACCGAGGGAACCATGAGCGCAATCCTCATGAGGAGGGCCGTCGCGGCAATCTTGGGAACCGTGGCAATGAACGTTGTCGTGGTATTGGACGCCCCCTCGTATATGTCGGGCGCCCAGAAATGCATCGGGAAGAGGGAAAGTTTAAAAAAGAAACCGACCATGGTCAGGACCAAGGCGATAATGAGCGCGGGCTGGTACATACGTGCGGGAAGCACGGGAATGATATCGGCAAGAAAGGTGGAACCCGCCATGCCGTAGAGGCACCCCATTCCATAGAGCATGATGCCCGTGGACACGGCGCCGAAGAAGAGATACTTCACGGCCGCCTCCAGTTGCACCTTTGTCTGCGACCTGCGCAGGGGAACAACGGCATAGAGGCTGAAGGACGATATTTCCAGACTGATAACGATCGAGACCAGTTCCACGGCGCTCGCCAGCATCATGAGGCCCAGCGTGGAGAAGGATAAAAACATGAGGTATTCGGACAGGTACTCTTTTCCCACTTCGCTTTCAGAGCCGAACAGGAAAATCACGAAGCAGAAGCCGGTGGACAGCAGCACCTTGAATACCTGGGAGAAGAGATCGATACGGTAGGCGCCGGAGAACAGCTCCCCCTCCCCGGCCACGCCGGCAAGGGAAACGGCAAGCCCCGCCAGGGCCATGAACCGGGCCCAGGAAAAAAGGCTGCGCTTCCGGTCTGTGAGAGACAGGAACAGGAAAACAAGGGAAAACAACAGCATGGTTAATTCGGGCAGCAACAGCGTCATACACCAACTCCGTTAGTGGGAAAATACCTGCAATTGCGCAAGCAGATGGCCGAGCGTGACTTCCATGATCCGGATGAAGGGACGGGGGAAAAGGCCGATCCAGAACACGAAAACGCCCAGCGGCGCCATGAAGATCACTTCCCGGAGGTTCATGTCCCGGATTTCCCGTTGATCCTCCCTGCCCCACACGATCTGCTTCAATAACCTGAGCATGTAGGCGGCCGCAATAACGGCGCCCACCGCGGCCAGAAATCCGGCCGGCCGACTCCAGACGAAGGCGCTCACGAGAACGTAGAGCTCACCCACGAAGTTGTTGGTGCCGGGAAACCCGAAGGAGGATACGGCAAAGAGGCCGAAAAAGCCCGCGTACACGGGCATGATCTTGCTTAGGCCCGCGTTATCGTATATCTCGCGGCTGTGGGTCCTCTCATACACGATCCCGACGGCAAGAAAGAGCGCACCCGTGGTAATGCCGTGGTTGATCATCTGCAGGAGGGCCCCTTGAAATCCGAACTGCGTAAAGGTGAAGATTCCCAGGGTGACGAACCCCATGTGGGCCACGCTGGAGTACGCAATCAGTTTTTTCATATCCGTCTGGCTCAGACACACGAAACCGCCATAGATAATCGCGATGACGGAAAGGGCAATCAGGTAAGGCGCAAAGGCAAAACTCGCCTGCGGGGTCATGGGCAGGCAGAACCGGAGGAATCCGTAGGTCCCCATCTTCAGCAGGATGCTGGCAAGAAACACGCTGCCCGCCGTGGGCGCCTCCGTATGCGCCGCCGGCAACCAGGTATGGAACGGAAACATGGGCACCTTGATCGCAAAGGCAATGGCAAAGGCCAAAAAGACCCAGACCTGGAAGTTGAAGTTGTAGCTCTTGAACATGGCTTCCGGGATGCTGAAGGTGCCGTTTGCCAGGTACAGGGCAATGATCGCCACCAGGAGGAAAACGCTCCCGAAGAGCGTGTATATGAAGAACTTGATGGACGCGTAATCCCGTCGGGGCCCGCCCCAGACCGCAATGAGAAGGTACATGGGAATGAGCATGGCTTCCCAGAACACGTAGAAGAGGACAAAATCGAGCGAACAGAACACTCCGATCATGGCCGTTTCCATGAGCAGGAGGCAGATCATGAACTCCTTCACCCGCTCGGCAATCGCCGTCCAGGAACAAAGGACGCAGGCGGGGGCTATGAGGGCGGTCAGCACGATGAGCAGGATCGTGATGCCGTCTATCCCCAGGGTATAGTTTATGTGGTACATCGGTATCCAGGGAATGGATTCCCCGAACTGGAAGAGGGGTGTCTTCGGGTCAAAATGCGCATAGAGCACAAGGGAAAGAACCAGGGTGACCATGCTGGCGATGAATGCCGTCACCTTAATCGCCCCGTCCCCTCTCAGGAAAAGTATGAGCGCAACCCCCGCCAGCGGGAGGAAGATCGTCGTTGAGAGTATGGGAAAATCGAGTGGATTCATTATCAGGTATTGTTCCATCTATATCACCACCAGCAAAAGCACCAGGAAAAAAATCACGAGCGACAAACCAATGTATGTCTGTATCCGGCCGGTCTGCAGCTTCCTCACCACGGAGGCCGCGCCCATTGCCGAGGTTGCTGAACCGTCCACGATGCCGTCGATGACCTTCTGGTCGAATCCGTACGACAGATCGGCGCTCTTGAAAAGAGCCCGGAGCCCCAGTGTCCGGTAGAGTTCTCCCCAGAAACCGTCAAAAACGCCAATCACGTTCTCGTCAAATTTCAGGAAGAGCCCGGCGCCCTTCCGATAAAAATAGTCCACGTCGAGGTTGATCTTTTCTTCCGGCGCCAGCTTGGCCAGAAGCAGGAAAAAGACCAGGCCCGTAAAGGAGAGTATCTGCAATGCTTCCGAAAGGTGAGACAGGTTGTAGGGGTGATAGTCGACGGAGAAGGGGAGCAGGACGTAGAGCGCCTGCGGATAAACGCCGATGACGAAACACAGAAGCGAAGTCAGTCCCATGGCCCAGAGCATGTTCGCGGGCGGCTCCTTCGCCTGCACGGGTTCGCCTTTGCCGAAAAAGGCAAAGTAGGTAACCTTGAGCCCCACGGACAGAAACGTTCCGATCCCCGCCAGATTGAGCCATCCCATGAGCCACAGCCTTCCCTCCTCATGAGCCGCAGCCACAATCATGGACTTGCTCACAAAGCCGCTGAAGAGGGGGAACCCGGCAATGGACACGGCCCCGACGATATAAAAGAGCATCGTGAGCGGCATGGTTTTGTAGAGCCCGCCAAGCCGCGTCAGTTTCGCCGTACCCGTCATGTAAAGCACGGCGCCCGCCCCCATGAAGAGAAGGGCCTTGTAGAGAATGTGCGCGAAGGCATGGGCTGCCGCCCCGTTCACGGCCAGGTGCGTCCCGATGCCGACGCCGGCCACCATGTAGCCCACCTGACTGATAATGTGGTAGGCAAGCACCCGCCGGATGTCGTTCTCGATCACCGCGTAGCAGACCCCGAAGACGGTCATGGCCGTTCCCAGGATGGCCAGTATCTCAAATCCGGCGAACCCGCGCATGAGGACGTACACCGCCGTTTTCGTTGTAAAGGCGCACAGGAACACTGCGCCCTCCACGGTCGCCTCCGGATAGGCGTCGGGGAGCCAGGCGTGCAGAGGCAGCACGGCGGCATTGAGCGCAAAACCGCAAAGGATCAGATATTCGGCAAGCGACGCGCTGCCCGGCGCGACAGCATTGAAGGCGAGGCTGCCCGTCTTATAGTGGTAAAGCATCATGCCCGTGAAAAAAAGCAGCCCCCCGAAGACATGAACGAGGAGATAGCGGAACCCCGCATCGAGGGACTTCTTCGTCCGCCGGTACCAGACGAGGAAGACGGAAGAAAAAGCCATGATCTCCCAGAAGATGAACAGGGTGAAATAATCACCGGCAAAAATCGCTCCCAGCGAGCTCCCCACGTACAGGAAACCGGCGATATGGTGCCCGGTTTCCTCCACATGCAGGGCGTAAAGGGCGCCTAAGAACGCCATGATCGTGAAGACCCAGGCGAAGACCAGGCTCAATTTATCCACCCGTCCGCAGACGCCGGCAACGTTCAGGAAATGGTACTGGCCGTGGATGCCCTGCTCGGACAGGGCGACGGCGATAATGGCAAGGATGGGGATGCCCAGCAGCAGGGCCTTCCTCGCCGTCCCTTTAAAAAAGGGCAGCAGCAGAGCGCCGAGGAAGAAGAACATTGCCGGATGCAGCCAGTTATTCATGACACCCTCATAAGAAAGTTCTTAAAACCATCAATCATAAAAGTCCTCCTTCTTGGCCAGGAACAGGTGGGCAATGCCCTTGCTGAACTTGATCAAGAGGAAGCACCCGACCGTGCCGAAGATGGTCCACCAGGCCCAGATTTTATCGATCAGGTAATGGGCATGCTCCCGAGAGAGGGCAACATCAAAGACAACGAGAAGCACCAGATAAACGATCATCGCGATCTTCAGCGTTTTGATGTTCTCCCGCAGCGTTCCGATCATATCCGCCAGTTTCATCAGAACAACCTCCCGATAAGACCCGTAAAGAAATCAGGGAAGAGACCCAGCCACACCGAGATGAGGGCGGCGATAACCAGGGGAATGACCATCGTGAGCGGCGCCTCCCCGATTCCTTCCCGTTTCCACTTTTCCCTGTCCCCCGTAAAGAAGGCCTTGAAGGTAATGGGGACGAAGTAGCCGGCGTTCAGGATGGTGCTCGCCATCAAAACGATGACGATGGGCAGGTTGCCGATCTCCATGGCGCCGTTCAAGAGGTACCACTTGGTCACGAAGCCCGCGACCGGCGGAACGCCGATCATGCTCAGCGAAGCCACGGCAAAGGCCCCCATGGTGAAGGGCATGACCGCGCCGATGCCCGCCATGTCGCTTATTTTTTTCTTGTGACTCGCCACGTAGATGGCGCCGGCGCAGAAGAAGAGGGTTATCTTGCTGAAGCCGTGGTTCACGATGTGGAGAACGCCGCCCAGAACCCCGCTTTTATCCAGGAGGGCCACTCCCAGCACGATGTAGGAAAGCTGGCTTACCGTGGAATAGGCAAGCCGCGCCTTCAGGTCGTCCTTGGTGAGGGCGATAATGGAAGCGACCAGAATCGTAAAGGACACCAGATAGGCCGTGAGCAGGCCGAGACCGGAGTTATTGAGGAGTGTCGTCCCGAAGGTGGAAAGCATCACCCGCGAAATGCAGAAGACGCCTGCCTTCACCACGGCAACGGCGTGCAGGAGCGCGCTCACCGGCGTGGGCGCCACCATGGCCGAGGGCAGCCAGTTGTGCAACGGCATGATCGCCGCCTTGGCAAAACCGAAGATAAACAGCAGGTACGTTGCGGCGATCCAGACGTGATTCGCCCCGCGGGGAAAAACGCCGGAAGCGATATTGTCGGAAAAGTCCAGCGTCCCGGTCATGACGTAGGTCAGGACGACCGCGGGCAGCAGCAGCCCCTTGGAGGTCCCCATGAGATAGACCAGATACTTCTTTCCGCCGGCATAGCCCTCTTCGTCCTGGTGATGGGCAACCAGCGGATAGGTAAACAAGGTGATGATTTCATAGAAGAGGTAGAGGGAAAACAGACTCCCCGAATAGGAAACACCCTGGGCGCCGAGAATGGCGACGGCAAAGCACAGATAGTAGCGGGTTTGCGCGTGCTCCTTGAGCGAACGCATGTAGCCGATGTTGTAAATGGAGGCGAATATCCACAGGAACGAGGATACGATCCCGAAGATGAGCGACAGGGCGTCCACCCGGAAATTGAGCGAAATGCCGGGCGCAATGGTGGAAAGCGTGTACACGAGCCGGTGGCCATTCCAGACGGCGGGAACCATCATGGCCACGGAACCGAAGGTGAGCACCGCCCCGGCGACAGACCAGAATTCCCGGACGTTCGGCTTTTTTCCCGAGAGGAGAATCATGATCGAGACGATAAGAACGATCGCTATGGGCAGCAGAGGCTGTGCAGTTTCGATAACCATGGGTCAGCCTTTCATCTCCGTTATTTCC
>CAZTLA010000046.1:0-18995 GCA_964614365.1 uncultured Syntrophales bacterium
AAAGCGGACAATTCATGCGCTACAAAACCGGACAATTCTATTTGCTCTTGACAGGGCAAAAAAATAATCTTGACAAAAAAGGTATTTTTTTATAGAGATACAACCGTAAGAACGTGATGGAGCGTAAGATGGTCATGCAGCATGAAACAGGTTTTGAAAATATTCCGGTTATACTGAGCGTCGTGGCTGTAGTAGCTGTAGGCACGGGTGCCGCCGCTCGGTTTCTTTGATTCACCGACATAAGAAGCTAAGAGCCGCGGGCGCCCCAACCCGCGGCTTTTTTATTTCAAAAAGCCGCATACCGGGAAGCGCTGCGGCTTTATTTATTTACGAAAACGCTAAATTTTGAGGGGGTGCAACAGTGAAACTAACGGGAGCTCAGATTCTCTTTAAGGTCCTGCAAGAGGAAAACGTGGATACCATCTTCGGTTATCCGGGCGGTTCCGTCATGGATATCTACGACGAGCTGTTCCGGCATGAAGACATCAAACACTTCCTTGTCCGTCATGAACAGGGAGCCATACATGCGGCCGACGGGTACGCGCGGGCCTCGGGAAAAATCGGCGTGTGCCTGGTCACGTCAGGCCCCGGCGCCACCAATACGGTAACGGGCATCGCCAATGCATATTTGGATTCCATTCCCCTTGTCGTTATGACGGGACAGGTTCCCGTTTCTCTGATCGGCAATGACGCCTTCCAGGAGGTGGATATCACGGGTATCACCCGGCCCTGCACCAAGCATAATTTCCTGGTGCGGGATGTGGAAAACCTGGCCCGGACGATAAAAGAGGCCTTTCATATCGCCCGGTCGGGACGTCCCGGTCCGGTGCTGATCGATCTTCCCAAAAACGTCATGCAGGCGCTGGTGGACGACACAACCCTGTCCTATCCCATAAGCTTCTCCGATGAGGAAAGCGATCCGATTGAGGAAGACTGCGCGAAGGCCCTTGAACTGATCAGAAAATCCCGGAAACCCCTGATCTTCTGTGGCGGCGGCGTGATTTTGGGAAGGGCATGGCAGGAGTTCCGTGCATTTGCAAAAAAACTCAACTGTCCCGTCACGTCGTCCCTCATGGGACTGGGCGCATTCCCGGGCAGCGATCCTCTCTGGTTGGGCATGCTCGGCATGCACGGAACCTACTATGCGAACATGGCGATCAGCAACGCCGACCTGCTTATCGCCGTAGGGGTGAGGTTTGACGATCGCGTCACCTCCAAAGTGGAGGCCTTTGCGCCTCACGCCCGGATCATCCACATTGATATTGATCCCGTGTCCATCGATAAAACCATCAAGGCTGACGTTTCCATCGTGAGCGACTGCAAGCCCGTGCTTGAGCTCTTTAACGAGTGGCTGTCCCACGATCCGGTGGTCACCCCGGATGAGCATACGAAGGAGTGGCGTGCGCAGATAGCCGAATGGAAAGAGAAGGTTCCCCTGTCCTACTGCCGGGGCGAGAAAATAAAGCCCCAGTGCGTTATCGAAACACTGTACGAACTTACCAAAGGCAAGGCAATCATCGCCACCGAGGTGGGACAGAACCAGATGTGGGCGGCGCAGTTCTACCCCGTGGATGAACCGAACACCTTCATTTCATCGGGTGGCCTGGGCACCATGGGATTCGGATTCCCCGCGGCAATCGGCGCACAGGTTGCCTGTCCCGAAAAACTGGTCGTGGATATTGCCGGCGACGGCAGCATTCAGATGAACATTCAGGAAATGGCGACGGCGGTGCAGTACAAGCTGCCCGTCAAGATCGTCATTCTCAATAACGGCTTTCTGGGCATGGTTCGCCAGTGGCAGGAGTTGTTCTACGGCAAACGCTACTCTGAGACCGACATGTCCTACGCGCCGGACTTTGTAAAACTGGCAGAGGCATACGGCGCGACCGGTTTGAGATGCACCAAACCGGACGAAGTGAAAGCCACACTCCAAAAGGGTCTCGCTACCCCCGGCACGGTCGTGATGGATTTCCGGGTGGAACCGGAGGAAGGCGTTTTTCCCATGGTCAAACCAGGCGTTCCCCTGACGGAGATGACGCTGGGTAAAAAGGCGGATTAGCGTCCCTGTCAGAACTTGGGGGTAATTCAAGAGAAAGGTGCATACAAAGGTGCATACAATGGAAATTAAGGAAAATACGATTTCAATCCTGGTGAACAACAAACCGGACGTCATGGCGCGGATAGCCGGGACCTTCAGCGGGCGCGGTTTCAACATTGAGACCATCGCCGTGAATGTTACGAAGGATCCCCATATCTCCAAGATCATCCTTACGATCTTCGGCAATCAGGATACCATTACAAAAATTGAAAAACAGTTAAAGCGGATGCTGGACGTGATCCAGGTGGATGATTTAACCGGCAGAGACGCCATCAGGCGGGAAATGATCCTGGTCCGCATGAAAACGACAGAGGAGCAGCGAACGCAGCTTACGAAAACTATTGACACCTATAAATGGAAAATAGTAAGCAGCAGCGCGGATTACTGCATTGTGGAAATCACGGGTCACCGGGATGACATTGAAAATGCCTTGGCAATTCTTGAGCCGCTGGGCATAGATGATTTTACCAGAACAGGGACGGTTGCATTAGCGAGACAGAATAATAACTCAAGGGGGTAGGATATGGCAAAGATGAATTTTGGCGGTACGTGGGAAGAGGTTATAACCTCCGATGAATTTACGCTCACGAAGGCGAAGGAGGTGTTGAAAAACGAGACGGTGGCCGTCATCGGGTACGGCGTTCAGGGGCGTGGTCAGGCGCTGAACATGAAGGACAACGGGATCCGGGTGATCGTCGGCGAGGGGGATTACAACTGGAAGAAGGCCATCGAGGAGGGGTTCGTTCCCGGAGAGACCCTCTTTCCGCCCATGGAGGCGGCGAAACGCGGCACCATAATCCAATATCTTCAGTCCGACGCGGGACAGAAGGAAATGTGGGCTGAATTGAAGCCGACGCTGACGAAGGGCAAGGCCCTCTATTTTTCCCACGGTTTTTCCATTGTCTACAAGGAGCAGACGGGCGTTATTCCACCCCCGGATATTGATGTCATCATGGTGGCGCCCAAAGGATCGGGCCGCTCGGTCCGGGAGAACTTTCTGGCGGGCAGCGGGATAAACTCAAGCTATGCCGTTTTCCAGGACGCTACGGGCAGAGCTCTGGAGAGGACGCTGGCCACGGGCGTGGGCATCGGTTCGGGCTATCTCTTCCCCACAACCTTTGAGATGGAAGTGTACAGCGACTTGACGGGTGAACGGGGCGTCCTCATGGGATGCCTGGCCGGGATTCTGGAGGCCCAGTACAACGAGTTGAGAAAGCGCGGACACAGTCCCAGCGAGGCCTTCAACGAATCCGTGGAGGAGCTGACGCAAAGCCTGATGCCGCTAGTTGCCCAGAACGGCATGGACTGGATGTACGCCAACTGCAGCACCACCGCCCAGCGCGGCGCCCTCGACTGGAAGGACAAATTCCGCGATGCCGTCGCCCCGGTCTTTAAAGACCTCTATGACCGTGTCGCATCCGGCAAAGAGACGGCGGTCGTTCTGGACGTAAACAGCAGACCCGATTATCGGGACAAACTCCAGAAGGAGCTGGACGTGATCAAGAACAGCGAGATGTGGCAGGCAGGGGCGGCGGTACGGTCTCTGCGGCCGGAACGGCGCAAGAAATAATTATCTAGGGAGATGCTGTGCATCTCCCTTTTTATTGTCTCGCAAGATATCAACGATTGGGGGTAATACCATGAAAGCGGGAAAAAGCATGCGCAGCGACCTGATGAAAAAGGGCCTGGAGCGGGCGCCTCATCGCTCCCTGTTCAAGGCCATGGGCTATACCGATGAAGAGATTGCCCGTCCCCTGATCGGGATTGTCAATGCCGCCAACGAGATCATTCCGGGCCACATCCATCTGGATCTGATCTCGCAGGCCGTGAAGGACGGGATCAGAATGGCCGGAGGGACACCGGTGGAATTCCCCGCCATCGGCGTCTGCGACGGCATCGCCATGGGCCACATGGGCATGAAATACTCCCTGGCGAGCCGGGAATTGATTGCCGACTCCATCGAGGTAATGGCCATAGCCCATCCCTTCGATGCCCTGGTGCTCATTCCCAACTGCGATAAGATCGTGCCGGGCATGCTCATGGCGGCATTGCGTCTCAACATCCCCGCTATGTTTATCAGCGGCGGCCCCATGCTGGCCGGCGCCCATGAGGGGAAGAAGGTTAATCTCATCACCGTGTTTGAAAGCGTGGGCGCGGTGAAGGCCGGCCGTATGACGTCAGCCTCCCTGAAAGCCCTTGAAGATTCAGCCTGTCCCGGCTGCGGCTCCTGCGCCGGCATGTATACGGCAAATTCCATGAACTGTCTCACGGAAGCGATCGGCCTCGGTCTGCCGGGGAACGGCACCATCCTTGCCGTCCACGCGGCCCGCAGGCGTCTGGCCAAGCAGGCGGGTATGCAGGTCATGGAGCTGCTCAAAAAGAATATCCGGCCGCGGGACATCGCCACGCCGGCGGCCTTCAAAAATGCGCTGGCCGTGGACATGGCGCTCGGTTGTTCCACCAATACGGCCCTGCACCTGCCCGCCATCGCTCACGAGGCGGGAATCAAACTCGATCTCGATCTGTTCAACACGATCAGCAAAAAAACGCCCCATCTCTGCCACCTGAGTCCCGCGGGGCCCCACCATATCGAAGATCTGGGCGCAGCCGGCGGCATTCAGGCCGTCATGAAGGAGCTCGATACCCTGGGCCTCCTTGATCTGAAGGTTATGACGGCCACGGGAAAAACGCTGGGCGTAAACCTGAAAGGGGCGCGCGTTCTGAACCGGGAGGTGATCCGTTCCGTGAAGAATCCCTACCATCGCGAGGGAGGGCTTGCTATCCTGAAGGGCAATCTGGCCCCCGACGGGGCGGTGGTGAAACAGTCGGCCGTGGAGCCGGAAATGATGGTGAACGAAGGCAAGGCCCGCGTCTTCGACGGGGAAGAGCCGGCCATCACCGCCATATTGGGCGGCAAGATACACCCGGGCGACATCGTGGTCATCCGTTACGCAGGCCCCAAGGGAGGTCCGGGCATGCCGGAGATGCTTGCCCCCACCTCGGCGATCGTGGGGATGGGCCTCGACCGGACCGTGGCCCTGCTTACTGATGGCAGGTTCAGCGGCGGCTCGCGCGGCGCGGCCATCGGCCATATCTCGCCGGAGGCGGCGGAAGGCGGTCCTATCGGCCTGGTGCGGGAAGGAGACCGGATCGCCATCGATATCCCGAAGAAGACCCTCACCCTCAAGATAAGCGAAAAGGAATTGGCCGCGAGGCGAAAAACCCTCAGGCCACACACACCAGCAATCACGAGCGGCTACCTGGCCCGGTACGCCAGACTGGTTACGTCCGCCAGTACGGGCGCCATTTTTAGAGAATAGTTGATCGGCCATTCTGTACCGTTCTTAAAAGAGAGGTAACGCCATGGCGCTTGCAGTTATTATTCAAGTAAAATACAATGGTTAAGTGCCTATCCTCGTACCGCTTCGTTAAAGAAGTATCTGGTGATGAATTCGATGTCTCAATCTGAAATGGGCGCTATCCCCGAGATCTTAATCAACTGAAAAAGTACCGTCTGCCCTCCCTTCAGTTTTTTGGACGGTTTCTTCCTGCCCTCTTGCTTGCCGTCCTTGTCTTTGCCCCCGGTTTTCCTCCCTGCTTCTTTGGCCGATGTTCGGATTTCCCGCTCGTAAAGCTGCCGCCTTTCGCAACCAGGATCTTTTTCTGAAGCTCACGACCCGCGGTCGTTTTTTCCACGAAGAGTTTTTTCCCGCTCAGGGGATCACGCCCGGTGCAGTACATCAGCGTGGAGAGGGTCGAGGGGGCCGGGGTGAAGAGCTGGACCTGCTCGGGATGGAGGGCGAGTTCCCGCCCGGCGAATATGCGGAGCGACTCCATGTCCGTCTGCGTGCAGCCGGGATGAGCGGCAATCAGGTAGCAGGTGAGGAACTGCTCCTTGCCTGCCTCTGCCGTGAGCTTGCGGAAGAGATCGCGAAAAGCGAGGAGGGATTTGGTGCCCGGTTTTCCCATGCACCGGAGGACCCGCTCCTCGGAATGCTCGGGGGCGATCTTCATCTGTCCGGAGACGTGGTGGCGGACGACCTCGCGCAGATAGCTCACACCCTGTTTCCGGTCGGCAAGGAGAAGGTCGTAGCGGATACCGGAGGCGACGACCGCCTGTTTGACGCCGGGAACCTTCCCGATCTTCTTAAGGAGAGATCTCTGGCGGCCGTGATCGGGATGGAGGTTTTCACAGACCTTGGGGTAGAGGCAGCGCCTCTCCGGGCAGGCGCCGTGCGCGAGCTTCTTTTTGCATTCAAAGCCATACATGTTGGCCGTGGGTCCCCCCACGTCGAGGATATAGCCCTTGAAGCCGGGCAACGAGGCGAGAACCCCTGCCTCTCTCAGGATGGAGGCCTCGCTCCGGGAGCTGACCGTCCGTCCCTCGTGGACGGCAATGGCGCAGAAGTGGCACTCCCCGTAGCATCCCCGGTGGGTGGGGAGGGAAAAGCGAATCGTCTCCAGCGCCCGGACCTTTCCCGCAGGGCGATGGCTGGGGTGCACCGCCCGTTCGAAGTTCATGCCGTAAACCTCGTCCATCTCCGCCTCCGTGAGTGGCGGCGCGGGCGGGTTCTGGATCAACCAGCGGGCGTCCTGCTTCTGACAGAGGCCCCGCGCCGTCCGGGAATCCTGGTTCCAGTAGAAGGTAAGGAACATCTTTTCTATGGCCGCCGGGTCTACTGCCGCCGCTTCCCAGGAGGGGAGTTCCAGAAATCCTTGCTTTGGTTCCGCGGCTGCATAGCAGAGTCCCCGCAGGTCCGAAACGTCCCGCCCTTCCTTCAGGCGCGCGGCCAACTCCAGTACCGTTTTTTCCCCCATACCGTAAACGATCAGATCGGCCTTCGCGTCCATCAGGATGGAGCGCCTGATCCGGTTCGACCAGAAGTCGTAATGGGCGATCCGCCGGAGGCTCGCCTCGATCCCGCCCAGGACGATGGGCCGCGTCTGCCGGAAATGGCGGCGGATCAGGTTCGCGTAGGCGATCACGGCGCGGTCGGGCCGACGGTTGTTGATTCCCCCGGCGGTGAAGTCGTCCTCCCGGCGCCTCTTCCCGGAGGCGGTGCGGTTCGCGACCAGGGAGTCGATGCAGCCGCCCGTGACGCCCCAGAAAAGCTCCGGTTCGCCGAAACGGGTGATGTCCTGGGCGGAGTTCACGTCCGGCTGGGGGATAATCGCCACGCGGTATCCGGCGGCAAGCAGGCGTTGCCCGATGACGGAGACGCCCACGTAGGGACTGTCGAGGTAGCTGTCCCCGGTGATCAGGATCACGTCGAGCCGCGACCAGTTGAGGGCTCGCACTTCTTCAGGGGTGGCGGGGAGAAACATGGGAGGCTTGCTCCTTAGAAACGTTTTGGCGGTGACCGGGAGTCCATTCCGGTCAAGAACAAGGGAACAGAGGCGCTGCTCAGGCAAGGGCGCCTTGGTTTGTGGCTTCGGATAACATCTGCCGAAGTTCCTGCCCTTGAACGATTTCCTTTTCCGAAAGGAGATGGGCCAGATCATCCAAGACCTTTCGCCGTTCCGAGAGGATGGTCCGCACCCGCTGATGGGTCTGTTCCATCAACCGGGAGATTTCCTCATCAATCTCCGTTGCCTTGGTTTCGCTGTAGGTTTTTTTCTGACTATAGTTTTCCGGGAGAAGCAGCGGCTGACGGGGAGCCTCATAGGTCACCAGCCCCAGACGATCGCTCATGCCGTATTCCGTAACCATGGACCGAGCAATGTCCGTTGCCCGCTGTAAGTCATTTTGAGCCCCCGTGGAAATTTCTCCAAAAACCAGTTCCTCCGCCACCCTTCCCCCTAAAAGCACAGCCAGCCGGTCCAGTAATTCCGCGCGGGTCATTAAGTAGCGGTCCTCCGTAGGTCGTTGTTGGGTATAGCCGAGAGCCGCAATTCCACGGGGAATAATGGAAATTTTGTGCACCGGGTCCGCATGCTTGACCGATTCCGCCACGATGGCATGCCCGGACTCATGAAAGGTTACAATTTCTTTTTCCTGGGGATTCATCACCCGGTTCTTTTTCTCCAGTCCGCCCACCACTCGATCGATGGCCGCATCAAACTCCGCCCCGCCGACCGTTTCCTTGTTTTTCCGGGCCGCCAGCAGGGCAGCCTCATTGACAAGGTTTGCCAGGTCGGCTCCTACAAAGCCCGGAGTGAGGGCCGCGATCTTGCGGAGATCGACGTCGGGGTCTAAAAGGACATTCCTGGAATGGATTTGCAGGATTGCTTCCCGACCGTTTACATCCGGACGGTCTACCAGCACCTGGCGATCAAACCTTCCGGGGCGCAACAGGGCAGGATCGAGGATCTCCGGCCGGTTGGTGGCGGACATGATCATGACCCCCTGGTTCGATTCGAATCCATCCATTTCCACCAGGAGCTGGTTGAGTGTTTGTTCCCGTTCGTCATTGCCGCCCATGACATTCACTCCCCGGGCTTTACCCAACGCATCCAGTTCATCGATAAAGATGATGCAGGGGGCCTGACTGGTGGCCTGCGAGAAAAGATCGCGCACGCGGGATGCCCCCACGCCGACAAACATCTCCACAAATTCGGACCCGCTGATGCTGAAAAAAGGGACTTTTGCCTCCCCGGCCACCGCACGGGCCAGCAGGGTTTTTCCGGTGCCTGGCGGGCCGACCAGAAGCACTCCTTTGGGGATCCTCCCGCCCAATTTCTGGAATTTCGCCGGATTCCTCAAAAATTCGACCACTTCCTGCAATTCCTCTTTGGCCTCATCGATTCCCGCTACATCGGCGAACGTGACCATGGTCTCATTCTCGGCAAAGAGCTTGGCTTTGCTCTTGGCAAAGGACATGACACCCATCCCCGGCCCCATCTTTTTCATGGCATACTGCCAGACGAAGAGCATAATGCCGATGGGAATGAGCCAGGAGAGAATACTGCCCAATAATTTACTCTCGTAACGTCCGGAGTAACGGACCTTGTGTTCATCCAGTTGCTTGACGAGGTTGGGATCCTCCACCCGAAGCGTGGAGAACCCCTGTTCCGATTTTTCCCCTTTTCCTTTTAATGTCCCTTTGATATTTTCCGGGTCAATGATCAATCTGGTCACGTTGCCTTCGAGGAGGTTCTTTTTGAATTCGCTGTAAGGAATCGTCTCCACCTTGGGAGAAAGAAAGTATTGTTGCAGATAGGTAAAGAAAAGCAAACCGATCAGAAAATACCAGATGCTGAAATGAGCCTTGGGAGGCAAGGCGCCCTTCTTTTGCTGCGGGTCTTCGGGAGTGAATAGGGAACGAACTCGATTTTTCAAATCTTCCATTGGCGTTTTTTTCCATCAGATGGCATGTTCACCTCTCCTGCCCCCCCTTTTCAAAGGGAGGCTAAATCGTCGGTTAAATTTTCAGAAGGTCTTCGGGTTTGTCGAACAAATAATCCGGTTTCATGGCGGCAAGTTGTTCCTTGGTATGCCAGCCCCAGGTAACGGCGATGGTTTTTACCCCCGCCATTATTGCTTCCTTGATATCGCCCGTGGTGTCTCCCACGTAATAGGTCTTGTCGCCGTCCATACCGAACCGGACCATGGCGTGGAAAATTTTTTCCTTTTTGTTGAGATTCGCGTCCGAGCCGAAGATTTCCCTGAAGTAGCCGTCAAAATGGTAACGAATCATAATGGAGTTGATATCATGGGAGTCGCTGGAAGAAATGACCGCGAGGATGTTTTCCTCCTGCAGCTTGGCCAGCACGGGCAGCACGTTGTAGAAAGGCGTTATATCGGCATAATTGATCTGGGCGAGAATGCCCGTCGCAGCCGCCATAAATGCATCCAGATCGACTCCTTTTTTGACCAGCGATTCGTAGAAATTGTCCTCGTAAAGCTCCAGGTAATCGGCCCTGCTTTTGACGATTGGTTGTCCGATTTGCTTCAGGCAGCGGGTGACGGTGCCTTCGTACACATCCAGGGAATCGACGACGACGCCGTCGAAATCAAAGAGGAAGAGTTTCTGCACGCGCTTTCCCCTGCCTTTCCTCACGTCCCGCTCACCAGACGCCGGATCGTCTCCTCGTAAGGAGGGACCGTAATCCCCTTCTCCGTGATGATCGCCGTGATGTACCGGTGCGGCGTCACATCGAAGGCCGGATTGTAAACGTTTACCCCGGCCGGCGCCGTCCGGGCTCCGCGGTAACAGGAAACCTCCTCCCCGTTCCGCTCTTCGATGGGAATTGCGCGGCCCTCCTTCACGGACAGGTCTATGGTGGAAAGCGGCGCCGCCACGTAAAAAGGAATGCCGTGTTCCTTTGCCAGCACGGCGAGCGTATAGGTGCCTATCTTGTTGGCCGTGTCGCCGTTCGCGGCAATCCGGTCCGCGCCGACGATGACGAGGCCGATCCGGCCCTGCTGCATGAGCGATCCGGCCATGCTGTCGGTGATGAGCGTGGCGGGAATGTTTTCCTTGGTGAGTTCCCAGGCGGTGAGCCGGGCCCCCTGCAGCACGGGTCTCGTTTCATCCACAAAGACATGCAGCCGTTTCCCTTCCTCGCAAGCGGCGCGGATTACCCCCAGGGCGGTTCCATAGCCCGCGGTGGCAAGTGCGCCTGCGTTGCAATGGGTGAGAATGGTGTCGCCGTCTTTGATAAGCGACCTGCCGTGCCTGCCCATGGCGCGATTGGCGGCGATGTCCTCCTCGCCGATCGCGATTGCCTCCGCCACGAGCGCTTCTTGTATCTCCTCCGATCCCGACGGCCAGGCCTTCTCGAAGCGCTTTTTCATCCGCTCCACGGCCCAGAAGAGATTCCTGGCCGTGGGACGCGTCGCTGAGAAGCGCTCGCAGATGCGGCGGAACTCCTCCCGGAAGCTTTTCGGGTTTTGGGTTTCGATGCCGAGCGCCCCCAGGGCGATCCCCATGGCGGCGGCCACGCCGATGGCGGGTGCGCCGCGTACCGTGAGATCGTTGATCGCGTCGATCACTTGTTCGTGGCGCTTACAGGTACGGTAGATTTCTTCGAGAGGCAGCGCCTTTTGGTCGATCATGACCACGGCGTTCTGTTCTTTATCCCAGAAGATCGTTTTTATCATTGCCCGGCCAGCATTTTTTTGAGGAGGTCGTTTATGAGCTGCGGATTGGCCTTGCCCTGAGTCGCCTTCATAACCTGGCCGACGAAAAAGCCGAAGAGCTTTTCCTTGCCGGTGCGGTATTGGACGAGTTGCTCCGGGTTCGCCGCGATAACGGCGGCAATGGTTTCGCTCAGTTGCTTCTCATCGGTAATCTGCACCATGCCCTTTTCCCGGATAACGCCCTCCGGCGCCTTGCCGGTTTTGTACATCTCCTCGACGACTTCCTTCGCCATCTTGCCGCTGATGGCGCCCTTCCCGATAAGGTCGATCATTGCCGCAAGTGCGGACGCTTTGATGGGACATTCCCGAATATCGCGTTTTTCCTCATTTAAGAAACGCAGCACATCCCCCATGACCCAGTTGCTCGCGACCTTGGGCTGTCCCGAAAGCCTGACCACCTCCTCGTAATAATCGGCAAGCGCCCGGCTTGAGGTAAGCACCCCGGCATCGTAGGGAGGTATCTGGTACCGGCTGACGAACCGCTCCCGCTTCTCCAGAGGAAGCTCCGGAAGTCCTTTCCGCACGTCTTCGATCCATACGCCGCTTATGGCCAGGGGAACCAGATCAGGATCGGGGAAGTAGCGGTAGTCGTGGGCTTCCTCCTTGCTGCGCATGGAGTGAGTCACGCCCTGGCCGTCGTCCCAGAGCCTTGTTTCCTGCACCACCTCGCCGCCGTCGTCGAGGACGTATTGCTGGCGCTTGATCTCGTAGTCCAGCGCCCGCTGGACATTGCGGAAGGAGTTCATGTTTTTCAATTCCGTTCTCGTCCCGAAGGCCTCCCGCCCCTTCGGCCGGATGGACACGTTGGCGTCGCAGCGGAAACTCCCCTCCTCCATGTTCCCGTCGCAGATTTCGAGGTAGACCAGGGTCTCGTGGAGCCGCTTCAAATACGCCGCCGCTTCCTCGGAACTCCGCATGTCCGGCTCGCTGACGATCTCGATGAGCGGGACGCCCGTCCTGTTCAAGTCCACGTAGCTCGACGGATTGTGCTCGTCATGCATGAGCTTGCCCGCGTCCTCTTCCATGTGGATCCGGGTAATGCCGATCCGCTTCCGGCCCCCGTTCAGTTCGATCTCCACCTGGCCGTGCTCGGCCAGGGGATAGGCGTACTGGGATATCTGGTAGCCCTTGGGGAGGTCCGGATAAAAGTAATTTTTCCGGGCAAAGCTGCACTCGGCGCTAATCCGGCAGCCGGTGGCCAGCGCCATCTTCATCGCGAACTCCACCACCATCCTGTTCAGGACCGGCAATACCCCCGGCATGCCGAGGCAAACGGGACAGGTGTGGCTGTTGGGCGCTCCGCCGAAGGTGGTGGAACACCCGCAAAAGATCTTCGATCTCGTCAACAGTTGGGCATGAACTTCCAGCCCAATTACGGGTTCGTATTCCATAAAATCATTCCTCACTGAACAGACATCAGTAACAAAATCTCCCCTTCCCCCTCTTTGGCTAAGAGGGCGAAGGGGAGATTTCTATCTTCATAGCGACGGTTTCCTTTTCTCGATGCCGGCGTCCCTTTCGTAGGCGGATGCGATCTGGATCAGCTTCCCCTCTGCAAAGTGCCCCGCCAGGAACTGGAGCCCGATGGGAAGACCGGCGGCGGTGTAGCCGCAAGGGACGGACAGGCCCGGTATGCCGGCCAGGTTGGTCGATATGGTGAAAATATCCGACAGGTACATCTGCATGGGATCGTCCGTCTTTTCCCCGATCTTAAAGGCCGGGGTCGGGGACGTGGGGGTCAGTATCACGTCGCACTGCCGGAAGGCATCGTCGAAATCCTTTTTGATGAGGGCCCGCACTTGAGAGGCTTTCTTGTAGTAAGCGTCGTAGTATCCGGAGGAGAGAGCATAGGTCCCGATCATGATGCGCCTTTTCACCTCGGCCCCGAAACCTTCCGAGCGGCTCTTCTTGTACTTCTCCAGGAGGTCTCTGCCCTTCTCGGAACGGAAGCCGTACTTCACGCCGTCGTAGCGCGCAAGATTGGAGCATGCTTCGGCCGGCGCCACAATGTAATAAACCGCCAAGCAATATTCCGTGTGGGGAAGGGAAACGGGTATGCACCGGCCGCCGAGCTTTTCCACGGCCCCGATGGCTTTCTCTACCGCCGCGGCGACCTCGGCATCGATCCCCTCGATAAAGTATTCTTTCGGGATCCCCACGTTCCAGCCCTCGATGCCCCGCGAGACGAATTCCCGGTAGTCGGGCACGTCTGCGGGCACAGACGTGGATTCCCGGACATCGTGGCCGGCGATGGCGTTCATCATGATGGCGCAGTCTTCCACGTCCTTCGTGAAGGGGCCGATCTGATCCAGGGAGGAGGCGAAGGCGATCATGCCGAAGCGCGAAACCCTGCCGTAGGTGGGCTTCATCCCCACCACCCCGCACAGGGCTGCCGGCTGCCGGATGGAGCCGCCCGTGTCGGAGCCGAGGGAGGCAATGCATTCGTCGGCGGCCACTGCCGCCGCGGAGCCGCCGCTGGATCCGCCCGGTATCCGTTCGAGGTCCCAGGGATTGCGCGTGATGCCGAAGAACGACGTCTCCGTGGAAGAGCCCATGGCAAACTCGTCCATGTTCGTCTTGCCCGTAATGACGGCGCCGGCCTCCCTGAGTTTCTCCACCACCGTCGCGTCGTAGGGGGGTATGAAGTTATGCAGGATGCGGGAGCCGCAGGTCGTCCGGATTCCCCGCGTACAAAAAATATCCTTCAGGGCCACGGGGATGCCCGTCAGGGGCTTGAGGTTTCCCGCCCGGATATCCCGGTCCGCCCGGTCTGCTTCTGCGAAGGCCTTCTCCTTCAGGAGGGTTATATAGGCGTGAACGTTGCCCTCCACCGCCTCGATGCGGCCGAATACGGAGTTCAGCGCCTGGGAAGCGCTCACCTCTCCGCTCCGGATTTTCTTCTGCAATTCGTGAATCGTCAGTTCGTACAACTCCATAGTTTTCTCTATTCCTCTTTCAACAGCCTGTTATTCGACAACTTTCGGCACCCGGAAACACCCCCCCTGCTTATCAGGGGCATTGGCCAGGGCGGTTTCTTCGCTCAGGGAGTCTCGCACTACGTCATCACGAAAGGCATTGCTGAGAGCCGTGGCATGGCTTATGGGCTCCACGCCGGCCGTATCGGCAAGGTTCAGTTTCTCCATGTACATCAGGATGTCGTTAAGCTGAGAGGTAAACATTTCCGTCTCTTCCTCGTTGAATTCCAGCCTCGCCAGATGGGCCACGTAACTCACTTCTTTCTTGGTGATTTTCACGTTCTCTCTCCCTTACGTAAACTGCCAGTGGGGCTTGATTCGTTCCATAACCGTCCGGATAAACGCATCGGCGCCCCGGTCTTTCTCAGCCTCTATCCGATCCAGATCGGTCTCCGTCAACCGGGTATCCCCGTGCATTTCCAGGAGCACGGTTCTCACCGATGCGGCCTCGCCCTCGACGTTATAGCCGCCTTCAAGGACCATGACCAGTTTCCCGCCGCAGCAGGCATCCGCAATATCGAGAAGAACGCGGGTCAGACAGGCGAAACCGCGGGGCGTAACCTCCATGGCGCCCAAGGGATCCTGGTTGTAGATATCGAATCCCGCCGAGACCAGAACGATATCGGGCTTGAACTGCAGGGCTACGGGCTTCAGTATTTTCCGGAAAATGCTCAGGTATTCCCCATCGCCGGCGCCCGGCCTCAGGGGAACGTTGATCGTGTAACCGAGCCCTTTGCCCTTACCTGTTTCACCCAGCACTCCCGTGCCGGGGTAATAGGGGTACTGGTGGGTGGAAAAATACAAGATGTCGGCATCTTCGTAGAAGGAATGCTGTGTGCCGTTTCCGTGGTGCAGGTCCCAGTCCACGATCAGTACCCGCTCCAAGCCGTGCTTCCCCGTGGCATACCGTGCGCCCACGGCAATATTATTGAAAAGACAAAACCCGGCCGCCCGGTCGGCCTCGGCATGATGGCCGGGCGGTCTCACCAACGCGAAGGCATTCGTCACGTTCCCGGAGATGACCTCATCGATGGCGCGGCAGACTCCGCCTGCCGCCACAAGGGCTGTGTCGTAAGAGTCCGCCATAGTTGACGTATCGGGATCGAGGGAAAAATGAGATTTCCCCGCCGTTTTTGCCACCAGGGTGATGTAATCAGGGTGGTGTATCCTCTCCAGTTCCTCGCGAGTCGCCTGTCGGGGTTTAATGGCATGGAATTTCCCTGCCATTTCAGCATTGTCGAGCATCCGGTAGATCGCCGCCAGCCGTTCGGGGGACTCCGGATGGGCAAAACCGGCATCGTGCCTTAAATACCGTTCATCCCTTACAATCCCGGTTTTTCGAGACATCCTGCCTGCCTCCTGATTATCTCCCTGATTGATTGCTGCACGAGTTAACGAGACCATCCTTCCGACCGGAGCTTAGGTTCCTACCACAAAGACCCTCAAAAGGCAAAGGATTTGCCGTTTAAACCCCCTTCCGGAAAACCGTTGACAATGGCCCAAAACCATATATACTTGCGCAAAATCCCCGGAAAGGGGGGTGGTGGAATGTTTGGCATAGGCATGCCGGAGCTTATCGTAATTGCTATTATCGCCCTGCTCGTAGTGGGTCCCAAGAAACTGCCCGATCTTGCCAACACCCTCGGAAAGGGCCTTGCGGAATTTCGTAAGGCAACCGACGGGGTGACGGAAAATCTCAAACAGACCTTTAGGGCAGAAGAAGTCAAAGAAGAAATGGAAAGCATCAAGGATTCGCTCCTGCACGCACACGATAACAATCGGGAAGTTCATGAACAATCTTCCCCGCCTTCCGAAAACAAAGAAACTCCCCCCCCGGATTCCGCGCCGAAAGCCTAACCCTCAGATGCCGGCAACAAAAATGAAACGTTAGCAAACGGAATTGCAGGCGGGATTACAGGAAATACGTTAACCTATGGATAGATCAGCAGACGAAAGAATGCCCTTCACCGCTCATCTCGAGGAGTTGAGGAAGAGGCTCGTGCGTATCCTCATTGCGGTAGGACTGGGGTTTTTGGTCTGTTACTCCTTCAAGGACTGGCTGTTCATGATCATTACCAAGCCCCTGGCCGCCGTCATGCCCAAGGGCAGTTCCATGATATACACGGCCCTTCCCGAGGCCTTTTTTATCTATATGAAGATAGCTTTTTTTGCCGCCCTGTTCCTCACGGGTCCCTACACGCTCTTTCAAATCTGGAGGTTCATCTCCCCCGGTCTTTATCAAAAGGAAAAAAAATACGCGCTGCCTTTTATCTTTTTTTCCTCTCTGCTCTTCATCGGGGGCATCTTGTTCGGCTACTTCATCGCCCTGCCGCCGGCGTTCCGTTTCTTTGTGTCCTTTTCGTCCGAATTCCTGAAACCCATGGTTTCTTTGAAAGAATACCTCTCTTTATCCCTGAAGTTCCTGCTCGGATTCGGCCTTTCCTTCGAGTTGCCCGTTTTCATCTTTTTCATGACCAAAATCGGCATGGTAAATGCGGCCATGCTTTCCAAGCAACGGCGCTACGCCATACTGGTCATTTTCATCGTTGCAGCGATCCTGACACCCTCACCCGATGCCATTACCCAGTTATTGATGGCCTTGCCGCTCATGGTTCTTTATGAAATAAGCATCTTCGTGGCTAAATTCGCCCAACGCAAGGTGAGCGCCGATGGTGAACCGGATGAAAAAGAAACAGCCGAAGAGGATGCATCATGAACAACCGCGGAAGGCGACCATTGAAAACGACAACCCCAAGGAGGGGTGCCCGGCGGAAGGCCTTTAAGAAGCTCCTCTTTGCGCTTCTGTTTCTGGGCATTTTCCTGGCGTTGGCGGGGAGCAGCCTGGTTTATTACCTTATCCTGAAGGAATTGCCGAGCATCGCCGCCCTCAAGGATTACCGGCCCAGCATCGCCACGAGGGTGTATGCCGACAACGAAGAACTCATCGACGAGTTTTTTCTCGAAGACCGGAAGATAATCAAGATCGCCGAGGTGCCCAAGATCGTCATTTACGCTTTCGTCGCCGCGGAGGATGCCCGCTTCTTTCAGCATGGAGGACTGGATTTGCAGAGCATGTCCAGGGCCTTTTTCAAAAATCTCGAAGCGGGCCACATCGTCCAGGGAGGAAGCACCATCACCCAGCAGGTGGCGAAATCCCTGTACCTGTCATCGGAACGAAGCTACATACGAAAAATCCGGGAGGCGCTTCTCGCCTTCAAGATAGACCGGTACCTCTCCAAGGATGAGATCCTCAATCTCTACTTAAACCACATCTATCTGGGGCACGGCACCTACGGCATCGAGGCCGCATCGGAGGGATACTTCGGGAAAAGCGCCAGATACCTGAACCTGTCCGAAGCCGCTTTGCTGGCGGCACTTCCCAAGGCGCCCACGTCCTATTCCCCGTTCCTCCATTACGACAAGGCGCGACAGCGACAGGCCTACGTCCTGGAAAGGATGTACGAAGACAAATATATTTCACTCGCGGAAAAAGAGCGGGCTCTCGCCGCCCCGCTCAGGCTCAAATCCATCAGGCCGAAGGACAAGATTGCCCCCTACTTTGTGGAAAACGTCCGCCGCTATATCCTGGAGAAGTACGGCAGCGACACCCTGTACAAGGAAGGGCTCGAAGTGTTCACCACCCTGAACATCAAGATGCAGAAATCGGCGCGGGATGCCGTGGAAAAGGGCCTTCGGGAACTGGAGGAGCGGGAGGGATACCCCGCGGGTGAGGCGCAGGGCGCGCTCCTCGCCATGGAATCCTCCACGGGGGCCATCCGGGCCATGGTGGGCGGAAGAAACTTCAGCAGAAGCGAATTCAACCGCGCCACTCAGTCGCGGCGCCAGCCCGGATCGGCATTCAAACCCTTTATCTATACGGCGGCCTTTGACAAGGGCATGACCCCGGCGACCGTCATTCTGGATGCGCCGATTGTTTTTGAAGACCGTTCCACAAACACCGTGTGGAAACCGCAGAACTTCGACCAGAAATTTACCGGCCCCACCACCCTGCATAATGCCCTCGTCCATTCGCGGAATATCATCACCATAAAAATTTTGCAGACCATCGGGGTGGACTACGTCACCGCCTATGCGGGCAACATGGGAATCTCCTCTCCTCTCCACAAGAATCTCTCTCTGGCTCTGGGGACGTCGGGCCTCACGCTGCAGGAATTGGTGAGGGGATACGGCGTGCTGGCGAACGGCGGCAAGAAGGTAAACCCCTTCTTTATTAAAAAGATCGTGGACCGTACGGGCCATATCTTCGAAGAAAGCCAGGTTGTGAGCGAGCAGGTCATTGATCCCCGCATTGCCTTCATGGCGACCCACATCATGCAGGACGTGGTGGAAAGCGGCACGGGCAGGGCAGTGAAGAGCATCGGGCGGCCCGTGGCCGGCAAGACCGGTACGACGGACGAAATGAGGGATGCCTGGTTTCTGGGTTTCACGCCGTCGCTCGTTGCCGGCGTATGGGTAGGGTTCGACCAGGAAAGAACTCTCGGCAAACAGGAAGTGGGCGGCCGGGCGGCGGCCCCCATCTGGCTGTACTTCATGGAAGGCGCCCTTGCAGGGACGCCGGTGGAAGTATTCCCCGTTCCGGAGGGAATCGTTTTCATGAAGGTCGATCCGGTTACGGGCCTTCCGGTAAAACCCTCCTCCCGGGGAGGTATTTTTGAATGTTTCCTGGACGGCAACACCCCGAACGACGCGCCGCCTCCCCGAGAACGGGAGAAGCCCGAAGGAAACTTCACCTACGAAATGGATCCCCGTTTTTAGGAAGTTAGGCTTTTCTTCTACACCAGTTTCCGGGTTCGTCATTGTACCCTCTTGTAATATTTGG
>CAZTLA010000047.1:0-18430 GCA_964614365.1 uncultured Syntrophales bacterium
GCTTCGGGGGCGACATCACGCTCGTTTTGCGCCACGCGCCGCGGCGGGACATGAAAAACCTCTTTCCCCACGGATTCCGCCTTCCTGATGGAATCTTCAAGATCGAGCGAGGTCAGACGCCCGGTCTCCGTCAATCCCAATCCCTGGACGAAGCCTACGCCCTTCTCCTCCTGATACTTGCGGATCACCGGGAGGGGGATCGGGGCGCCGCCGGAGATAAAAAAATGAACGTGGGAGAAATCAGCCTTGCCCCATTCATCGGATTTGGTCATGAGCTGAAACATGACGGGCACGGCGAAGAGGTAGTTGATCTTTTCACGCACGATAAGCTTGATGACCTCCGATGCATTGTAGAAGCTCTTCAAAACCAGAGAACCGCCGGCATAGATCACGGGTATGGCCGAAGCGGCAAGAGCCCCGATATGGAAAAGCGGCGCAACGACGAGGGACTTGTAGGTCTTGTTGATGCCGTATCCAACGAGGGAATGAACGGCTCCGAACAGGATGTTTCCGTGCGAGAGCATGGCGCCCTTGGGATCGCCGCTCGTACCCGATGTATACATGATAAACAGAGGATCATTGAGCGTGAGCTCAGTTGTCGGAACCGGCTCGCGCACCGGCAGCGGGGACACGAAATCCGTAAGCGACGGATCTTCCTGCAAACGGTCCCCACCATGCCGGAAGTAGCGGGGAATGGGAACAGCTGCGTCCTTGATCGTTTGGATCTTCTCTGCAAAATCCGATGAATAGATGAGGGCGCGGGGAGAGCAATCCCCAAGAATGTAAATCAACTCCGGCGCCGCAAGATGAAAGTTGACGGGCACCATGATCGCGCCGGTCTTGGCGCAGGCAAAAAATATCTCCAGGAATTCACTGGAATTGAGCATCAGGACGGCGACCCGTTCGCCTTTGACGATTCCTAATTCGCCGAGGGCGTGGGCCATGCGGTTCACGCGCCCGTCGAACTCTGCGTTTGTAAGTTCCCGGCCGTCCTCTTCTTTCAGGAAAATCCGTTCCGGGTGGAGTAGCGCCCGTTTTGAAATCCACTCGCCGATATTCATGCAACCTCCGGAAAACTCTGTTTGCCATGCCTGGCCTTTATTGAGCCGCCGCCTTGCGCATGACGATGGATACGTTGGTTCCTCCGTAGGAAACGGCGTTGATAAGCCCGTTGCGTACATCCGTCTTTTTTGCCTCACCGGTTGCGAATCGCAGCGGCGCGATGGGATCGTCGAGTCCCGACAGGGGAGGTATTATGCCTTCCTGAATGGACAATGCCAGGGCCGCCGCCCGAATGCCCCCGGAAGAAAAGCTTTCTCCCAAGGCGCCTTTGACCGAGGAAATCATCGGCGCCGCCGTCCCTGATCCGAAAAGTCCGAGGTAAGCATCCGCTTCGATGCCGTCGGGATTTTTACCGCTGTTCGCGGCCGCCTGGATCGTATCGATGTCGCCCGGCGTCAGGCCGGCGGATGTCAGCGCGCGCGTCATGGCAAGAATTACGCCTTTCGCGTCGCCGGGCCAGTCGGTTGGTCCGGCGGACGACGAACTCATCCCCCAGCCCGCAAGCTCGCAGTAGGGAAGAACTCCCCTTCTTTGCGCACGCTCCAGCGATTCAAGGCAGATGATCCCGCAGCCTTCCCCGGCAATGGGACCGTTGCGCCGAATATCAAACGGGCGCGCGCCTTCTTCCTTCCCGTCAACCGGGGATACCGCCTTAAATCTCACCAGCGTTTCAAAGAAGAACTCCGAAAGAATATCGGCCCCTCCCGTCAGGATGACGTCGGCGACGCCCCGTTGGATTTCCATAGCCGCATAGGCAATGGCGGTCTCCCCCGAAGCGGCATGATGATTGACCGTGGTATTGACCCCCCGGAACCCCAGCTCGATGGCTGCATGACCCGCAGGCGCGTTCATGACTGAATTGGGGACCATGATCGGATTAATCAATCCCGGGCCATCGGTGAAGAGGATGCGCGCGCAATGGATTTTGACATCCGTCGGTCCGAAGGCCGTCCCCAGGATGGCGCCGATGCGGTCCCGATTTTCGGCGTTGACGGCGATCCGGGCATCTTCCAGGGCCATCCGGGCCGACGCGACAACCATCTGGGAGAGCCGATCCATCTTCCGCAAATTCTTCAGGGAGATAAAATCCCTCGCGGAAAAGTTCCTGATCTCCGCACCCCGATGGGAGGCAAAGCGGGAGGTGTCGAAGGCGGCGATTTCTCTGATGCCGGAGTCACCTCGGAAGAGAGCCTCCGCAAAGGACTCTTTCCCGATGCCGAGAGGCGTCACCAGTCCGATTCCGGTCACAACGACCCGTCTTAAGTCATTGCCGCGAAGGCGTGAATCCGGAACCGGACCGGATGCCGGATCAAGTGCGGCAGGACATTTTACCCGTTTCGTTGCCGGAGCGCTAATATCTTTTTCCCGGTATCGTCCGAAGAGTATGCTGGTATTGTTCCCGCCGAAGGCGAAGGAATTGGAAAGGACGACATTCAGCGCCGCCCGGCGCGCGCCCTCGGTCACGTAATCAAGATCGCATTCCGGATCGGGTTCGCGGTGGTTTATCGTGGGCGGAATGAAGCCGTGCCGGAGGGCCAGGATGGAGACGATCGCCTCCAGAGCGCCGGAGGCCCCCAGCGTGTGGCCCGTCATGGACTTGGTCGAACTGACCGGTATTTGGCGCGCGCGGATTCCAAAGACCTCTTTGACGGCTTTGGTCTCCATGGCGTCGTTGGCTGCCGTGGCGGTTCCGTGCGCATTGATGTAATCTACGGCATCGGGAGAAATGCCGGCGTCCGCCAAAGCTGCGCGTATGGAGCGCACTGCTCCGGACGCTTCCACATCGGGCGCCGTCATGTGATAGGCGTCGCAGGTCACGCCGTATCCCAGTATTTCGCCGTAGATTCGTGCGCCTCTCTCACGAGCGTGAGTCAGGGATTCGAGGATCAGGATCGCCGCCGCCTCGCCCAGGGAGAGTCCCCGGCGGGTTTTGTCGAAAGGTTTACAATAATCGGGGTCAACAGCCTGAAGCGCATTGAATGTGGCGTAGGTGGTTTGGCACAGGGGCTCTACGCCGCCGGCAATGACCAGAGCGGCGTCTCCGCGTTCGATTAAATCCCGCGCAAAACCGATGGCCGTCGCCGAAGACGAACAGGCCGTCATGAAGGTTGTCTTCGGTCCCCTGAGACCGAGATGAGCGGTGATGCAATCCGCCGAGGCAGCAGGGCAGAGACCGGCAAGCTTTGAAAAGCGGGCGCGCCGCCCTTGCATCCGGAGATAGTCCCGGTAGAACTGTTCCGCCTCGAGTTTGCCCCCCGAACCGACACCGATCACCACGCCCATGTCCTTACGGACAGCTTCCGGCAGCGGAAAAAGACGTGCATCCGCCAATGCCTCGACGGTTGCGGCGAAGCACAGTAAATCGGCCCTGGACATGCGTTTCAAGGAAAACTGCGGCGGTATCATCTCCCGTGGATTGAAGTTCCTTACCTCGGCCCCGTTGTGCGTCCGGAAGCTTGCCGTATCAAACAGGGTTATTGGTCCGATGCCGCAAAGGCCGTCGTTCAGTGCCCGGACAAAATCCGCCGTGTTTTTTGCCAGCGCATTGACCGTGCCCAGTCCGGTAACGACAACCCTTTCCTTGCTCATGTCACACCTCTTTTTTCCTAAACGACCGGCACATGAATATCACGAGAACGACGGCGACCATCAGAGCCCCCAGGGCAATAGGCCTTGTAAAGAAGATGGAGAAGCTGCCCTTGGACATCAACAACGACCGCCTGAGGTTTACTTCAAACATCGGACCGAGGACAAAGGCCATGACAAGGGGGGCGCCTTCATAACCGGTCTTTCTGAATAGATAACCGAGAATGCCGAAAATGATCATCACGCCGATATCGAATACGTTGTTATTTATGCAATAGGCCCCCACCAGGCAGAAAAGGAGGATAAGGGGGTAGAGTATTTTATCCGGAATCCTGAGCACCTGTACCCACAGCGGTATCAAGGGCAGGTTCAAGATCAACAGCGCTGCATTGCCGATATACATGCTGCCGACCAGACCCCAGAATACCTCAGGGTGTTCCTTGATCAGGAGCGGCCCCGGCAAGACGCCATGCACCAGAAAAGCCCCCAGGAGAATAGCCAGCACGACATTAGGGGGGATGCCGAGGGTGAGAAGCGGGATAAAAGATGTCGAGGCGGCGGCGTTATTTGCCGATTCCGGCGAAGCCACTCCTTCAATCGCCCCCTTCCCGAATCGCTCCGGATTTTTTGCCGCCGCTTTTTCCACGCCATAGGCAATGAATGAGGCGATAACCGGTCCTCCACCAGGTAGAATTCCCATGAAGAATCCGACCAAAGTCCCTCTGATAATTGCCCATTTTGCTTGCAGCCAGTCCCGTCGGGTGGGTAATATATTTTTAATATTTACCTTTAACTTTTTTTCGGTGACGACGGTTTCAAGATTGTTAAATACCTCCGCCACGCCAAAGAGACCCATGGCGAGCGGGGCGACTCCAATACCCTCGAAAAGATTCAAAATGCCGAAGGTCATTCTCTGTTGCGAGGTAACGGGATCGAGACCGACGTTGCTCAGGACCAGGCCGAACAGCGCCATAATAACGGCCTTGAGAATGGAGCCGCGGGACAGGAACGTGATGAAGGTGAATGCGAGGACGATAATGGCAAAATACTCGGGGGGGCCGAATTTCAGCGCAATAGTCGCAAGGGGATCGGCGATAAGCTGCAAACCGATCAATCCTACGGTGCCTGCAAAAAAAGAACCGAACGCGGCAATGCCCAGGGCCGGACCGGCGCGTCCCTGGCGGGCCATCTGGTAACCATCGAGGCAGGTTACCACGGAAGCGGTCTCTCCCGGCACATTAACCAGGATAGACGTTGTTGATCCGCCATACATCACGCCGTAATAGATTCCCGCGAGCATGATAATCGCCCCCGCGGGCTCCATTGGGAAGGTCAGGGGCAGAAGAATGGAAATGGCCCCCACCGGGCCGATTCCCGGAAGGACGCCCACGAACGTTCCCAGCAAACAACCGACGAAAACGAGAAAGATATTTCCCGGTTGGAGGGCTATGGAAAACCCGTAGAACAAATCGTGTAACGTATCCAAGAGTCTCCACTCCGAAGATGATCAAAAGCCGAGAATGCCACGGGGAAGAGGCGTTTTTAAAAAATAGCCGAACAGGCAATAGCTGAACAAAACGGTGACCAGGGCGCTGAGGATAATTGCCCACGGTTTCATTTTCCCCAGGCTGAACATAACAAGCATCAACCCAAAAGTGGCAAAAACATATCCAAGCATCCGCAGCGTCAGGCAGTAAGCGATCAGGGCGGCAATCACGATGATATTCTTCCCCCAATTCCGTCCCTTCCATACGTCTGCCGGCCGTGCAGCCCGGTATTTTTTCAGAAATCCGGTCCCGAACAGGACAGCGGCAGCGATTGCCAAGAGGATGCTTGTCCCGAAGAGGATGAAACCGGAACCGGGATTGCGCAATGTTCCGATCCCCAGGCGCACAGAGGTGATGCCGACGAAAACCGAGATAACAAGCCAAACAACGCAACTGATGCGGTTCCCTTTATCCATGTCCCCGTCCGACGCTCCGGCCTTTCACATCCGGATAAAACGCAAGTCTTATTATGGCTGTGTAGCCGCTTCCTTGATGAGGCCGGTTGCGGTCAAATGTCTGTTGATGGCAGTCCAGTTGTTTCTTAAGAACTCTTCCAATTTTTTGCCGTCGTAGGACAGGGGAATCAGATCCAACTTCTCCATGGTTTCCCGGTACTCCTTGTCCTGCGTTGCCTGGGCGAAGGCCTTTTCCAGTTTTTCCCCGATTGCCGGGGGCAGGTTGGTCGGGACGACGATGGAATAAACCGCGTCGTTGACGAAGTCGTATCCAAGTTCTTTTAAGGTGGGGACGCCCGCGAATTGCGGCGATCGTTTTTCATTCATGGTTGCGAGTAACCGGGTTTGACCGGCTTTCAGCGAAGGGATGAATTCGGCGGTGAGCGAGGCAAAATCCACATGTCCCCCCAGGAGGGCCGTAAGCGCTTCGCTGCCGCCCTTATAGGGCACATGAATCATTTGAATTTTGTCCTTGACCGCTATTTCTTCAACGGCGGCATGGGTTGTACTGCCCACGCCCGTTGTCGCATATTTGATATCCCCGGTATGCTTGCCGGCATCGTTAACCAAATCCTTCAGGGTTTTCCAGGGGGCATCGGTTTTTACCACGATCGCCAATTGAGGGGAGGCATACCCTATGATCGGTTTGAAGTCTTTTAATGGTCTGAAGGGAACTTTCTGCATCTGGGGAACGCGGATCAAAACCGAACTGGGGGTTGCACAGAGGGTGTAACCATCGGGATTTTGGGCGAGCATGGCCGCCAGTGCCACGGTTCCGGTGCCGCCGGGTTTGTTCTCAATGACGACCGGCCGGCCTATGACTTTTTTGACTGCATTTGCCAGGGCCCTGGCGCTCAGATCCATACTCCCGCCGGGTGTAAATCCGACCAGAAGGGTAAGAGGCCTTTCCGGGTATGCGGCGGCAATTGCCTGGCTTCCCCCGGGGACATAAATGGTCATTGATACAACGACTGCGCTTGCCGCTACCGACCATGTTCCTTTTTTCATTACCATACTCGATTCCTCCGGTGCATCGCTCAATAGGAAAGAATTCCCCTGCAAGAGACCGACTTACCGCTGCCGTTTCTATCACATTCCCGGTTAAAGTTCTGCCATTTTTTATCAAAAGAAAAACGGAAGGGGATGGAGCGGGCAAGGGCGCTTACGTTTTCGTCGGGAGGCGCAGTGGGCATGATAGGGGGTATGCGCACAGGGTCGGAGAGGAATGCATGGTGGGCGATGTGGGATTCGAACCCACGGCCTCTGGTTCCGGAGACCAACGCTCTATCCATCTGAGCTAATCGCCCATACAGTTACTGAGTAACCTCGTCTTCACGGGGGCATGGCCGTTTTTTGCGTGTGTTTCATACTATGTATTGTCCAGGTAATCAATGTTTTTATTAACACATCATGGTTGAACATGCGAAACAAATCTGGTAGATTGCAGCACATTAGGGGGGGGCATGCCTAAGACCGGATGGACATTGATCGTATTACTGTTGCTTGCGATGGCGCTGCCGTCTGCGTCGGCCTTCGCTCTCACGGAGATCATGAATGTGAGAAACTGGACGGCTCCGGACCATACGCGGATCGTCTTTGATATCAGTGATGAACCCCGGTACCGTGTCGAGAAAAGCGACAAGAAACTATCCATCAGCTTTGATGAAGTCACTGTAAATACGAAGGTCAGGTCTGAGCTTGCGATCAACAAGACGGGCCTCAGAAGTGTTGCCATCCGCTCCCTTCCGGATAATGTCGCGATGGTGGAGTTTCTGCTGACCGACGGCGCCGAGACGAAGGTGTTCTCCCTGCAAAAGGTGCAGGACAAGCCCCATCGGCTCGTCGTTGACATCTGGCTGCCCGACGTGGAAAAAAAGCAGAGCGAAGAACGGGAGCAGGTCAAGACGCGCATAAAGGACCGGATCGTAGTCATTGACCCCGGACACGGGGGTGATGATCCCGGAGCCATAGGAAAGGGCGGCACCCGCGAGAAAGACGTGGTTCTTTCTCTGGGAATGAAATTGCGGAATGCCCTGAACGGGAAAAAAGGGTATCATGCCTTCCTCACGAGGGAAGGGGATTACTATGTATCGTTCAAGAAACGGCTGCGGATGGCACGGGAATACGGCGCCGACATCTTTATCAGCATACATGCCGATGCCGCCCAGAACCGCACCGCGCGGGGAAGCTCCGTCTACTGCCTGTCCCTCGGCGGAGCAAGCAGCGAGGCCGCCAGGATCATGGCGCGGAAGGAAAACCTGGCCGACATTGTCGGGGGGGCGGAAAACGGCACTGAAAGTGATGAATCGGATCCGATTGTGCTCAATATGTTTCAGACCAACACAATCAACCAATCGAAGACGTTTGGATATCGCCTCCTGAATAATCTGCAGGAAGTGAGCAGGCCGAAATCGGCGCGGGTGCAGGAGGCCCCCTTCATGGTCCTCAAGTTGCCCGAGATACCGGCGCTGCTCTTGGAAACGGCATATATTTCAAATCCACGGGAGGAAAAACTGCTGCGGAGCGGGGCGTTCCAAACCCGCGTTGCCGCCGCGGTGGCCGATTCCATAACCGAATACTTTCAGTCCGCGCCGCCGGCATCACCCGCGACCGCTGTCTCCCCATCCGTCCCCCCTCCTGTTGCCGCATCATCCGCCGCGCCATCGGCCGGACAGACTGCGTTTCAACCTGCCCGCGTTGCCGCCGCCGCTCAACCCGTTGCTCATGCCCCCGATAGTCCCCCCGCTCGTCCCATCCCTCAGCGCGCACCTCCACGAGTGGAGAAGCGGAAAATGACGCTGAAAGCCGAGGAAGAGGAAAAACCGGAATCCCGTCCTGCCGTTTACCGGGTCCGAAGAGGCGATACCCTCGCAAAGATCGCCGCCAGAAACAACATGACGCTCGGCGCCCTTTTAAAGTTGAACCGCATGAAGATGGAGGGGCCTCTTTACGTGGGTCGCGAAATTAAACTGGAAAATGCGGAAAAAGCAGCGGCGGGTATAAAGGGGAATTCCGCCGGCGGCGCTCGGGCGGCATCCGGCCTCCCTTCCGGGAAGACGTCCGCCTCTGCTTCCCGTCCGTCCTCTTCCGCGACGAACTTCTACCGGGTGAAGCAGGGAGATACCCTGGCCAAGGTGGCCTCGAAGCACAAGACCACGATCGGCGTTCTGCTGAAACTGAACCGCATGCGGTTGAACGATCCGCTGTACGTGGATAGAAAACTTATCCTGCCCCAGCATGCCTCCCTGTGAACGGAGCGGGAGGGCGTATGGGGAAACGCGATTGGCTTATTACGGGGGGCGCGCTGCTGTTGATGATTATTCCGTCTCCTGCGGCATGGGGCCGGGAAGGAGAGCCCGGCGATTCCATGAGTCTGTTTCGGGTGAACGCGGAGCTGGCGCCCGCCTTTTCCGGCGCCGGGTCCCCCGAACTTCCTTTCGCGGGGCGGCTCCCCGGAGTGCCGTTCACCGAAATACTCAACCTCCCCCGGGGGAGTGAAGAAGATGGCTTGTCCTTGCGCGATGCGGGTGACGGCCGGACGGGCGCTCAGCGCCCCTCCGGCATTGACCGGCATTATTTCAGGTTCTCCTTTTTCCGCTCTGTCCTGGAACAGCGGGGGATGGATGCCCTGCGGCAGAGAGAAGAAGACAGCGACACCCTGTCGAAGATTCGATCGCTGCCGTCAATGTTGAATGCATCGCCGCGGGAAACATTCGGGGTCATTGGCGACATATTCAAGCTCCAGCTTAACCTGGAGATAGACTTCTGAACACGACCGGGCGCCCATGAGAAATAGGTAAAAGGAGCACGCTAAATGATTGTAAGAAGACCGGAAGACCCGGAGGTGGTCAGTACCACGTATAGAGCCCACGGCGGGGGCGTGGCACGGATGGTGATGGACAGCCGTTTTTTGCAGGCCATCGAGTTTCTGGCCTTTGCCGTTCTGCCGCCGGGCAACAGTCTCGAGGAGCATCGCGATCCGGTGGAGGAGATCTACATGATCCACCAGGGCGGCGGACTGATGCGGGTGGGTGACGAAGAGCGGGAAGTGAAGGCGGGGGATGCCGTTTGGATACCGGTCGGGGAAGTCCACGGCCTGAAGAACACGACGGATGCTGTGATGGCGATCTACGTCATTGCCGCTTATCCCCGCACGGAATTGTAGGGAACGGTTTGAAACCGTTCCCTACGAAGCAGGGGGGAGGAATCTAAGCGGAGGAATGGATATGGAACAGGAAGAGCTGACAACACAAACGGCCCCGGACTGGGAAAACCGCGTCCTCTGCAGCGACGGCAGGTGCACGGGGATCATTGGCCCCGATGGGCGCTGCGGAGAGTGCGGGACAAGGTATGAAGGACCATCAGGAGCAGAAGCGACGCCTGTTGCACCCGATACCGGGATTCCCCTTGGTGCCTCTGACGGCGAAGCGGAGCCGCTCCCGGCAGCGGCGGAAGAAGTTGATCCCGACTGGGAGAAACGGGTTCTCTGCAGTGACGGGAACTGCATCGGTATTATCGGTCCCGACGGGCGGTGCAAGGAATGCGGCTTGCCGTTTAATTCCCATCAGCAATCAAGAGGGCATTAACTCAACCGGGAGGGATCGTGATGTTCAATATTCTTGCAGTTTCCGGCAGTCCGCGGAAAGAAGGAAACACGGAGATTTTGCTGAATGCGGCGCTTGAGCCGTTTATCAAAGAAGGCCACGCGGTGCACCGGTTTTATCTCAGCGTACGAGAAGTGGGGCCGTGCATTGCCTGCGAGGCCTGCGAGGAAGACGGCGTCTGCGTTGTCAAGGACGATTTGCAGGGTCTCCTGGAGAAGCTGCTCCTGTGCGACGCCATGATCCTGGGCAGTCCCGTTTATAACCGAAATATTACGGCCCAATTACTGGCGGTTTTCAACCGGTTCCACAGCATCACGCACAAGAGGCCATTCAAGGACAGGATATTCTTCGGCGGGGCCATTGCGGTAGGGGGGGCGCCCAATTCCCAGGGGATAACCCTGACCGTTCTCCACAATTTCCTTCTTTCGCTGGGGATATGCGCCGTCCCCGCAGTGCTGAACGGCGTCTCGGTTCTAGCACGGAAGAAAGGGGAAGTGTTGAATCAGCCAAAGAGTCTCAGCGATGCCAGAGTCTTGGGTGAAAATATTCTGAGAGTGCTGATGAAGACAAAAGGCGCAAGCTGAGGTAATCGCGGAATGACGCCGAAATGAAAATTCCCATAGAAATGATGGTAATTCATTATGTGGTCTTTGGCAGGGACAGGTTCATTGCGGAGCCCAGGCAGTCCAGCCGGTCCAGCATTCCCAGCGCCATGAGCCGGCATCCACGCTCAGAAACGCCTCGTCCATGCGGCGCGCTCGTTCGTCGGGTTCCAGGCGGCGGAGAAGGCGGTCGGTCATCACGGGGATTTTGAGCCAGTCTCGATAGGCCTCCTGCGTCAGCCGGAGGCGGAAACCCCAACACTCGGGAGTCAGCCCCGCCGATGCGAGCATACCGGTCACCACTTCAGTGGTCGGCAGCGAGGCTGTCGGAGGCGACGCGGGGGGGGGATGACCGTTCATCAGCAACGCCGGCAGTTCGATCAGCAGGGGGTCCCGTCCCCCGCCGGGCTCATCAGGCTCCCCCAGGTAAAGAGACGGAATATTGAAACTGAGGGCGCCGCCGGGTGCGAGAAGCGCAGCGAGGCGCCGGATGGTTTCGTCGAGCGGTAAGAGCTGTCAGATGGCGGCGCCGCAGAGAATGCGCGAGAATCGTTCCCCGTCTTCCGGCCATGCTGCGGTCCAGTGAATGCGGGGGCCGGAAAGGCGTGTCTGACCGGCCGCACGCTTGGCGGCCGCAGGTTCAAGGCAGAGAATGCTTCCGCAGCCTCCAAGCAGCGGCAGTACCATCTCGGCAGTTCGGCCCGTTCCCGCCGCCACGTCCATTACCCGTTGACCGGGGCCCAGGGCCGCATGGGCCACGAGAGCGGCGTTGGCTTCCCGGTAGCGTTCGTGGCGTCTGCAAAAGTCCTCGTAGTGCCAGGCTGTCCGCGGGGCATCCCAACCGATGGGCGACGCTGGGGCGTTCTGCGCGCCGGTCATTCCACACCTCCGATTGCCTGCAAAGGGGCGAGGCGCGCCTCGAGGGGGACCGGCAGGAAATCCCGGTTCTTGAGGAGTCCCATCTGTTTCAGATTGTGCTCGGCTTTGAACTGAAGGCAGATGCGGATCAACTGCCGCATCTCCTCCGTGTAGCTGAAGAAATCAAGACTCAGATTGGCGTCGTCGCAGTAGTGGCGGGAGAAACAGTCGAAATCGGTGATGGGTGGCGCGGCCGAGTAGCGGTTGAAATCCCGGCGGAGCCGCCGGTCCGTGAATCCGTATCGGCTGTGGAAATCCTCGTAGAGGGGCGTACCGGGGAAAGGCGCCACGACGCCGAGGGTGCTGAAGCTATCCACGAGGGGCGCGATCCGCTCCATGAAGCGAAGGGTGTTTTCCAGAGCCTGGGGCGTCTCCTGCGGATACCCGAGCATAAAATTGCATGCGGAACGATCAGGAGCACGCGCGTCATCGTGCCTCCTCAGTTAGAAATTGGGGCCGCAGAATTTCGCGCTGAGCTCACCGCCCACCACGGGGCCTACAGGCACATAGGGGGGCGCAAAGGATGGCACGGATCCCCAGCCTTCGATGTTGCAGATGCCGGCATTGGCGATCCATGTCCTGAGGCGATCGCAGAACCACTGGGCGAAGTCGTTCATGGCCGCTTCCGCGCCCGGCTGACCGGCGTCGGCCGATCCGAGGCGCTTCCGAATGTCTGCCGCCATATTCGCCGCGCTTAGCGCGCCTTCGCCGCTCGAGCTTCCAAGCCGCAGAGGAAGCTCTGGCGGAATGGCCGGGGTTCGGGGCGCCTGTGCCGCTGGAAAAGCTGCGAATGCCGGGAAGGCAGCGGGATTGAGCGGCACCTCGTAGTTCGACGCCCATTGTCTCCACGCCTGCAGGACCGCACCGACGAATACGACCTTTATCGTTTCGGGGGCGCCACCCATCGCACGGCGGATGGCGTCAATGATCTGCTGGTCGCATCCGCTGATTCCCCCCTTGGGTATTTTCCCCGTGGTGGCATTGACGACACCTTTGATCGGGGCGCCCGCAAGGCAACCGCGGATTCCCTCCACCGTTCCCTGCTTCGCACTGCTCAGCCACTCGGGCCAGTGGGGAACGACGGCTACTTCATAACCGGCAACCATCTTGAAGTACCTCGTTCCACGGTCGAGCCCGGCGTCCCCCAGGGTATTGTCTCGGTCGGCGTACCCGAAGAAATTATGCTTCCCCGCCGTGGCTGTCCAGAATGCCTGGACCTCGAAGCTTTGGCCGGCGGGGACGTTTAGCTGCACCCCCGATGCCTGTGTTTCGCCGAAGCGGTCGATCCTCCAGGGGACTTTCGCCAGCGTGCCGTTGCAGATGTTTTTGATTGACATATACAACTCGCACCGCTGACCCTCCTGGGGCTTGAATGAAGAGGGCAGAACCCAGAAGCCTTCCACGGCAACTTTGGCCGCACTGGTACAGGGAGGAGCGGCGGGGGGCCTGATACTGGAGTCCCTGATGGGCTGGCCAGGCAGCTTTTCGGATTTTTTGATGAGGGGAGGCGGAGAGGGGGCCGCCCATCCGAGCTTCCGCAGGATGGGGAGTGTTCCGAGGGAAAGCAGCATGACGATAAACCGGCGCCGGCCCTTAACGTACTACCGCGTCGCGGTCAGTGATACGGCAGCCCCAGTTGCACCGAGCTCTTTCAACCGGCCTCTTAGAGTTCCCATAATATTTCCCCCCCCGTTAATAAGGACTTCCATCGATACGAGGTCTTGGTGCGGCGGCGTTGTCTGTGCCGGCGTGCCCGGCAACTTGAGCCGGCAGTAGTTCGTCGTTGCTTTGTCATTGCGAGATGGCGGTAACTTCGACCCCAAACAGCTATGTCACCGATCCGTGATCACGACTTTGGCTTCGCTCAGATAGTTGTTGCCGTAGCGGTTGGTTTCCAAGATGATTCTGGCGGCCTCCTGCGGGATAATGATCATGTTCTCTTTGGTAATGATCTCTACCGGCACCACTAAAGCATTCTCACCAACCCAGGGTTGTTTCTTGGCCTGTTCAACCGACGTCTGGTAACGCACAACTCCCTGGGTGCGGATAATCTTGGGCTCGACCGATTTGGCGGAATAGACGGTCGCGTATTGATTATCCTCCCCTTTTGTGGCTACGATGGGCAAGAGCACCCGCTCGAAGGGTTGATCTTCCAGATTCAAGATGAGGCTGGTAACTGGTTTGTTCGGGTCCGCCGGCTGTATCTTCACCCGATCCGGTCGTTTTGCCGGCATTACAGGCGGGGCCTCTCCGACAGAGGGTTTGGCGGTGGTCTGGATCTGCGGGGGTGGGGGAGGGGGTGGGGGTGGGGCGTAAATCCGCTGGGGGGCGTTGGGAGGATCACTTCTGCCTTCCAGGCCCAGCACCGCAAGCAGGGGCCGTCCGCTGCAGTGATCCAGGTTTAAGCAGACCCGTATCTCCACGGTGACCATGGGCGCTCCTCCTACCCACTTCGTGCTGGACTTCGTAACCTTGGCCCCCTTGACGATTCCGGAAACCTGACTCAGGATTATGTCCTCGGTGAGCATCATATTCTCCACCCGGGTGGTGGAGTCGATCCTCACCCCTTTGATCGTTTCCAGCAGGGAGCGCTGGGCTATAACCGTCGCGGCACGGGTCGCCAACACCACGTCAAGATCCTTGTTACCGCTGGCCTGCGCCGTTCCTACTCCATTCGCGGTAATGTACCCGTCTTCCCAGTTGACTTGCCCAATCACCATTTCTTGAGCGGCGGCGTCCAGCGCGGCTGACCCAATGAATAATGCCGCGATAAAGATCAATCTGATTATCTTTGTTTTCAATTTCATGTGTGCTCCAGCAACCGAATACGGCAGTTCATGGCTAATATGAAGGTCTGCCGGGGACAGACTGTTGCCCGGGACCCGGCTGCCCCGTCGCACCCTGCTGATCGGGAGATGTTGACTGGGGGCCTGACGGCGATAAGGTCGCGGAAAAGGCCTGAGCCTGTTCCGGGGTCATAGCCGGTGCCGGTGAAGCGGTTTGCATCACCTGCCCCTGGCCGGTAATCTCAAAATCCGCAGTACGTTCTTTGGATGAGTTTCCACCCGAATCAACCGCCTGGCCGATGACTCGGTACTTTCCCGGGAAGAGGTTAAAGGGATTGGTCGTGCCCTGCCATACCTTTCCCTGGTTGGTTATCGTCTGCTCCTGAACTTTATTGCCGGCAACATCGAAGATGCGGAAGCTGATTTCCCGCAGACCCTTATCGTCAATTACCTTGCCGCTGATAGTGACATTATTGCCCTGGTAAAGGTTTACCTTAATATCGGAAAAGTACGGCGGGACATCCATTTGGCCGATCAAGCCCAGGATAGAATCTGCCACGCCTCCCCGGTTCGGGGTCAGGTTAATCATTCCCGTGGGACCTGAAGGCTGCTCTCCCATTGCTCCGCCGGGTGACGCGCCGACCTGGAATCCGGACTGCGGTCCCATCGGTGGTCCATACTGGGGGTCAGAGTATCCCGGTTGCGCGCCGGATTGGTATCCGGCGGGAGGTCCCGGCGGCATGCCCATCGGTGGTCCGGATTGGGCGCCGGGGTATCCCGGGTGTGCGCCCGGCGGCATGCCCGGCTGCTGCATGCCGGGCGGTGTGCCCGGTTGAACGCCCACCTGAACGCCGACCTGCACCGATGGCATACCCGGCGTTTGGGCCATGGCCGTCGTCGGGATCTTCGCCCGCCCGGCCTTTTGTTCACTCTTTTGCCGAAGGTCGTCTTCCAGGTAAACTACATAATTGATAAAGTCAATACCGGGACGCGGCTGCACGTTGAGAACGACCGTTGCCTCTCCGGTGTAGCCGCGAGGATTCCGTTTGTTGTCGTATTCATCGACCTTGACCTCTTTTTGTTCCGCCCCCACCAGAACCTTGACCGAGACCACCGGGTTCGGCGAATCCCAATGGATATTGATGTTGACGTTGTTGTCGAGAAACTGCGTATCCAGACGAGTAATTACCGGCTTCGAGGGGGCGGCTTCCAAGCCCAACGGGATCAGGATCCAGAGGAGGGAAAAAATCCATTGCCAAATTCGCGGTCGCATCGGTAGCTCCTTTCCCTTTTCCAGGGTCGATCCATCAGTTGCCAACTTCCGAAGGTTTGACCAGCCTCACATTAAAAGATTCGGCGACTAAGTTGACCCTGGCATCCCAGGTCTTCGGTTTCATCGCATCGGAGATTTCGGCGTCTACGAGCGTTATGGTAATCCTGTCCCGAATAATCTTGTCCGTGACCGGATCGATCCGGGAAAAGATCGTCCCCTGGTAGGTGCCGCAGTCTTCGACTTTGGGATAAGCCGGAAAAGCGATCGCCAGACTCTTGCGCCTCGGGTCCGTCGGCCGGATATCCACAATCCATGCCGCCACCATGTCCCGGCTGGCAGCCTCGGCTCGCGGGCAGGACCACAGGAGGTTCCTGGGGAGGGACTTGTTCGCGCCGGGCTCGATCATTTGCAGCCTGGCCTTGATGATGAGGTTTGCCTTCGGGAAATCCGACGATTTGTCCAATTCCAGGCGCTGGATGCCCGACTCGGCTTTGCTGTAGGTCTTGGGATCGATGCGATGCAGTTTGTAGGCCACAACCAGCCCTTCTCCTTCCAGGCCGCTCCGCCCGCGAGTTCCGACTTCGGCTCCCGCCGAAACAGATCCGATCGCTACATTTGTCGATGCGCCCACGCCTACCTGGATCGACTTCAGGCTTTGCAGCCGGAAGTTCGCCAGACGCAGCGACTCGACAATGTAGGGGATGTTCTGCTCAAAAGGAATGTCGGCAAGGGAGACCGGACCGATGATCTCTACGCCTTCCAGCTTGGCGGCATCACCCTTGCCCCGTTGAAAACCGATCGCGCCGCCGGCCCCCTCGATGCTCTCGGCGCCCAGACCCAGGCCCACATTGTAGGCGAATTCCTGCTGCACCGTGTTAAAGGACTTTTCCTTTTTGATCTGGACTTCATCGGCATGCGGGTCCTCCACGGGGCCAAATTGCTTGGACCATGCCCATCCGATCGCATGCCGGTCCACCGGCTTTTTGGGAACCACGTATTCTTCGTCGGCAATCGGTGCAATTCCTTTCTTCTGGGTTTCCAGGACTGTCCCCGCGCACCCGCCCAAAAGGAAGACCGCCAGAAGACCCACAAAGGCGAACACCAGAAAAATAGGGATTAAAGCTGCCTTTTTCATTTTCCCCCTCCCCAATATTTATAATCAGCGAGGTGCGAACCCCGCGGATATGACCGTAGGCCCGTTGACGGCGGCCTTGTTGCCTATTTGCTCATTCGGATCGATGACCCCTTCAATGGTGAAGGAGTATAAGAAAAACGATCTTGTATGTCAATGCAATAATTGGCTTAAACAAGCGCATCAGGGGGTCATTCATTCAATTTCACATTACCAAGAAACACGATAAATCTCTTGAGCAGATCTCCGTCGAAGCATCGTCTCATGCCCAGATCGCGATCATCCTGTTCCGGATACTCGTCCTTTTCTCTATCTTCCGGCGTTCCTATCATGATCTGCGCTGCCTTCATGGGGGGCATGGGATCTTTGTAAGGCCGGCGGGACGTCATGGCGTCAAAGGCGTCGGTAATCCTCAATACGCGGGCCAGGATGGTTATGTTCTGCCCTTCCAGACTCATGGGATATCCCCCGCCTTCGAAATCCTCATGATGATGCAACACCGCCTTCTTGACGAACGTGGGGATTTCCGTATCGATAAGCATCGCCATGCCGTTGAGCGGGTGGCGTTTCATGATTTCCCACTCGACCTCGTTGAGGTGGTCGTTTTTTGTCAGTATCTCTTGTGAAACAAAGGCTTTGCCGATGTCGTGCAGCAGGGCGCCGACGCCGCATTGTCTCAGCATATCCATTCTCCGGGTCTCATCGAATACCTGATAGCCCGGCTCGATCTGTTCCAGGATGTCCTGGTTTAGTTGGAGAAATGCCACGGTAAACCAGAGGACCTTGGTTGCATGTTCATATGTCTGATAGTCATGGCCGATCATTTTCGCCAGCGCCTGAAGGGATTTCGCTTCCTTAATGAATATCAGGGCATTTTCTATCAATTGCTGTGTCCGCCGGATGGCGGCGGCGCCCATTGTGCCCAGCCCATAGGACGTTTCAAAGGCGACCTTGACGACATTGGTGGAAACTTTACTGAATATCTCTGCTTTCTGGTCGTCCGCCGTCGATTGATTCCCCAGGATGTTCCCCAGATTGGTCTCAAGATAATGTTCGTATTTGATCCGTTCCTCGAGGGCGATAAATACCTCCGTGGTTCCGCTCTCGGAAAGTCTGGCGAGCTGTTCTACCGTGACTCTCTTGCCTTCCAACGCCCAGAGGGTATATTTCCCCTGCGGCGTGACGACGTAAATTCTAAAGTCTGGCAGGGCTCCCGGTATAATCGCACCAGGTGGGATGGCCATGAACCTACTGTTTGTCATCCGATATGCTCCTTTCTGTCTACACGGAAATAGATGCACCGACTGACTACCTCTTTATCCACGACTTCTTTTTTTTGCAAGAAGAATCAAATTGAAGAAATCATGAAGAGGATCTCCCGGCGCTGGAAAGGAGCAGAAAAGGGGGCGGGTGTCCGTACGCAGTAACAACTGTTTGATCTAACGGGTTAAAGTCCCGTCCGGGG
>CAZTLA010000048.1:0-18345 GCA_964614365.1 uncultured Syntrophales bacterium
TACCGGCATTCCAGAGTGAAAGCAAGTCAAAATAGCCTTCCACCAGGACGGCATAACCCTTGTTTTGTATGCTTTCTCTCGTCCTTTTGAGGCCGTAAAGGTTTCGCCCCTTTACGTATACGGGCGATTCGGGAGAATTGAGGTATTTTGGCTCTCCCCGCCCGATGATTCTTCCGCCGAAGGCGATCACCTTGCCGCTTAAGTCTTCTATGGGGAACATCAACCTTCCCCGGAAACGGTCATAATACTCATTGCCGCCCGCTTTGGCAACAAGCAGTCCCGCCTGCTCGGCATGTTTCAGGAAAGCCTTTCCCCGTTCCAGGTAGTCCCGCAGGCATCGCCACCCATCCATGGCGTACCCCAGGCGGAATTCCCTCACCACTTCCTCTTTGATGCCCCTGTTCTTGAGATATTCTCTGCCGACCTTGCCCGCCTGGGAAAAAAGGTTCCGGGAATAGGAGACTGCCGCCGCGTCGTTCAAACGGTGGATTTGCTCCCGTAAACCGATCCGTTCCCGTTCGCCGGGGTCCACAGCCCGCTCCGGAATGACGACGCCCGTCTTCGTCGCCAGGTGCCTCACCGCCTCGGGAAAGGTCATATTATTCATTTTCATCAGGAAGGTGAGAGCGTGCCCCCCCTCTCCGCAGCCAAAACAGTAAAACATCTGCTTGTCGGGACTCACGGTGAAGGAAGGGGTTTTTTCCTTATGGAAGGGACAGAGCCCGATGAAGTTTCTTCCCGCCTTCCTGAGCGTGACGTATTCCGAAACAAGATCGGCAATATTGATCTTGTTTTTGATTTCTTCTATAGTCTCTCCGGGAATGTGCCCCTTCACGATCCCCCACCTCCGGTTTACTCGATTAACCTACGTCACCTTGCCGATTTGTCAAGCGGCCGTCACCGGAACGGCATGAGGAGAGGCCTGAAGGAATGCGCCCCCGGTCCGTGCCGATAAAATCAGGCCATTTTCCCGGGGAGCTTCCGTCCCCCCAAGACATGCAGGTGAAGGTGAAAGACGACCTGCCCCCCCTCCTCATTGCAGTTTATCGCGATTCGAAATCCTTTATTATCAACCCCCTTGAGTCGGGCAACCTCCTGCGCGGCCACAATCATGGCCTTCATGCTATCCATGTTTCCCGGCGTCACATCCATAAGCGTGGGGATATGCTGCTTCGGAATCACGACAACGTGAACCGGGGCAATGGGATTGATGTCTTCGAAGGCCAGGACGTCCTCGTTTTCATAGACCTTGCGGCTGGGAATTTCTCCCGTTACTATTTTACAGAATATGCAGTCTTCCATTCCATCACCTCCCCTGATTCTATCCGGCGGGACGGCAGGCAGGCCGAGGGGCTTCCTCCCGCAGGTTCAAGCCTTGCCTGCGACACAGACAGCCTCATCAAGGGATAAGGCGCCCGTATACAGGGATTTCCCGACGATCACCCCGGCAACGCCGAACTTCTCTATCTCTACAAGTTTCTCTATATCCCGGATGCCCGCAACCCCTCCAGAAGCTATCACGGGAATGCTTATTGATCGAGCAAGATTTTTTGTACCCGCAATATTGACGCCCGTTTCCGTGCCGTCCCTCTTGATGTCCGTATAGACGATGGCCGCAATCCCACACCCCTCGTACAGCCTGGCCATTGCCATTGCCGTTGTGGATGTTTTCTCCGTCCACCCCTGAACGGCCACCCGGCCATCGCTCGCATCGATGCCGAGAATGATTCTGCCCGGATGGGAACTGCAGGCATCTCTTACAAACTGCTCGTCCCGCAGCGCCGCCGTTCCCAGGATGACCCACCCCGCCCCCATGCCGAGATAGGCATCGACGGTTTCTCTATCCCTGATGCCGCCTCCAACCTGCACCGGTACGCCGGCTTCGCCGATAATGGCGCGGATTATCTCCCGGTTCCGGGGAGCACCGGTACGGGAGCCATCCAAGTCGACGACATGTATGCGCTGTGCTCCCTTTTCCCGCCATGTTCCCGCCATCTCAGCAGGATTTTCGGAGTATACGGTAACACGACGAAAATCCCCACGGACGAGACGCACGCATTTGCCGTCCTTTACGTCAATTGCAGGTATGACAAGCAACTCGCAACTCCTGATTAAAAAAACATCGGAACCCCCCATGAACCGGGAATTCCGAAATAGAGCCCGAACGGTAAAGCCACAACTCTGCGGGGGCTCTTCCTGACAACAATACCCTGCCCCGGCAGCCGGAACGGCTGCCAATCAGTTTTTCTGTACTTCCCGCAGACCGGGGAATGTTTTGAGGATTTCCTCCATGCCCTCGTCTGCAAGTTCCTTGGCAGTTGCCCATTTGCCCTTTTGCCTGAAGAAGGAAGATAGTTGAAGGATATTTTCCATGAGGGTGCGTTGCGTCCGGTCAAAGGTCCCCCGCCAGACCTGCACTCCGTCACTGGCCCTGATCAGGTGTATCTCAAAGGCCACCGATGCCGGCCTTTTTACGGAATAGGATGTGCCTTCCCTCTCCTGATAGCGGAATACGTACCCCAGGACAATCCCGTCGGCCCCAAGATCAGCCCCTAATTTTTTCATGATTTGCAATGGTGGTGCTTTTGAAGCGCCGTTCGAAAGCTGCCGGTAAACCGCGACCGCTTTTTCCGGATCTACGATGTTGAACCCGCCGCTTTTCCTGAGATCATCGAGAAATATCCGCTCCACCACCGCCTCGGAATCCCGTGCGGCGGCGTCCGCCGTAAACACCGTCCCGCAAACCGGACAGCGAACGACCTTCGCGCCGGACTCATCGGGAATTATCCGCTGGAAGGGAACGACGGCTATGCGGTTAAAAAGAACATTGCCCTCCTGTTGAAGGGTTGTCGATACGCCTTCCGAGTAATAGCATCCGGCAATAAAAAGGGAGAAAACAAAAATACTAAAGAAACGAAACATCTTGCCGGGTAACATTGACGGTGATTTTCCGATGGCGAATACTCCTTAAAGACTGCCCTTCGTGGACGGAACGCCTTCCCGCCGGTCGGAAATCCGCACCGCTTCCCTCAGGGTACGGGCAAAAGCCTTAAAAACCGCCTCTGCCATGTGGTGGCCATTTTTACCATAGAGGAGCTCGATGTGCAAGGTTATTCCGCTATGGTCCGAAAGCGCCTTGAAAAATTCCCGGAGGAGGGAAGGATCGAAGTCCCCGATTCTCTTCTCCCCGAAGGGCGCCTTGTAGGCAAGGAAAGGCCTCCCGGAAATATCCATCGCCACCCGGCACAGACTCTCATCCATGGGAAGAGTGACCGAACCGTAACGCCCGATCCCCTTTTTGTCGCCGAGGGCTTTCCCGATCGCCTCGCCGAGGCAAATCCCCAGATCTTCCGCAAGGTGGTGATCATCTATGTCCGTATCCCCCTTGCTTTTTACCGTCATATCAATATGGCCGTGTCGGGACAGGAGATTCAGCATGTGATCCAGAAAAGGTATCGTGGTGGCAATGCTTCCCTTTCCCGTGCCATCGAGGTTAACTTCAACGGATATGTCGGTTTCCGTGGTTTTTCTCCGCACCGTAGCCTTCCGCGCCATATTCAGACCCGCCTTTCACCAATCAGATGACCTTGTTGAGAGGATATTCGATAATGCCTTCCGCACCCGCACCCTGAAGCACGGGGATCAGTTCCCTCACCTTGTCGCCGGCCACGATAGTCTCCACGGCAAACCAGTCCGTGTTATACAGGCCGGAGATAGTGGGCGCCTTCAGCGAAGGCAGCAACCGAACGACCTCGGCTAAGTTTTCCTTTGCCACATTCAGTTTCAGGCCAACCTTGCCCATGGCCTGGAGGGATCCATTCAGAAGGGTGCGTATCTGCTCGATTTTCTGCCGTTTCCAAGGGTCCTTCCATGCATCATGATTGGCAATCAACTGGGTGTTCGTCTTCAGCAGTTCATGGACAATCTTGAGGTTGTTTGCCCTGATCGTGGTCCCCGTCTCCGTAACTTCCACAATGGCATCCACCAGGCCCTCGACAACCTTGGCTTCCGTGGCTCCCCAGGAAAACTCCACCTGCACGTCGATCTTCCGCTGCCGGAAATACGTTTTGGTAAAGTTAACCAGTTCCGTTGCTATCCGTTTTCCTTTCAGATCCTCCAACGAACGTATGGGAGAATCCTCTCTGACGACGAGCACCCATTTTGCCTCTCTCGCCGACGTCTTCGAGTAAACAAGGTCCTGCACCACCTGCACATCCGATTCATTTTCAATGATCCAATCCTTCCCCGTGAGCCCCAGATCAAGGGTGCCGTCTCCCACGTACCGTGACATTTCCTGCGCCCTGACGAGAGTGCAGGAAATGTCGCCGTCATCGATATCGGGGAAGTAATTCCTGCTGTCATAAGAAATGTGCCAGCCGGCCCTCTTGAACAGATCAACCGTATAGGTCTCCAGACTCCCCTTGGGGATCCCCAACTTCAGCTTCTTTGCCTGTTTCACCTTCTTCACTTGTAGACTTCCTCCGGATTGAATATCTTTTCTCCCACGATCTCGATCCCCCCTTCCGAAAGTTTCCGGTAAAAACAGGACCGATAACCGGTGTGGCAGGCGGCGCCACCCACCTGCTCAACCTTCAGCAATACGGCATCGTCATCGCAGTCAATAATAATTTCCCTGACCTGTTGCACATTGCCCGACGTCTCCCCTTTTATCCAGAGGCTGTTTCTCGACCTGCTCCAATACGTCGCTTTCCCGGAAGACAGGGTGTGCTGCCAAGCCTCCCGATTCATGTACGCCAGCATCAGCACGTCCCCCGTACCGTAATCCTGCACGATCGCGGGGATAAGGCCTCCGCCTTTGTCAAAATCCGGCGCCCACATCAAGTTCCCCTCTTCTCCCGAAACCATTCCTCCGTCCTCTCCCCCGCGTGCAAATATATCTCAGCGTAGGAACGAGATGCTAATTTAAGAGAACATTTTTATCAAGTATTATTTCCCTCCCCGGTGAAGGACGGAGTTATCGGAAGCAGATTGTCGGGAGCAGGTTGACAAAAAATGAAAAGGGTGGTAGCGCACTTGATGAGCGACAGGTTCTGTCGCAAGGAGGTTTGCATGAAGGAAAGGGAAAATCCCTCTGTTTCAAGTTCCACGAAGATTCCGGAAGACCTTGAGCGGTGTATCGTCTTTCACGGCCATATCTGCCCCGGACTCGTTTATGGATATCTGGTGGCGAAGGAGGCAATCCGGCTTCTCGGACTTCGCCGCTCCTCCGATGAAGAAGTGGTGGCTGTTCCCGAAAATGATTCCTGCGCGGTGGATGCCCTGCAGGTGCTTCTGGGAACGACGGCCGGCAAGGGGAACCTGATTCTGAAGAATTACGGCAAGAATGCCTTTACGGTCATCAAACGAGGGAACAGGCGGACAGACGGACAAGCCTTCCGCTTTGCGCGAAAAACCTCCTACCGCTATGAGGGCCCTGATGCCGCTGAGTTTCAGCGGCTTGATGAAAAAATCAGCGGTGGGAACGCCACGGGAGAGGAAAAGAAGCGTCAGCGCCTGTTAAAGGCCCTTGATCTGCTGAATAAAGGGTTCGATGGCGTTTTTACCACGGAGGAGGTTCCTGTTTCCGAACCGCCGCTGGCTCCGCTGGCCCCATCGGCGCCCTGCGCCCGGTGCGGGGAAATGACCATGGCCACCCGGCTCGTGGAAGCGCCCGACGGAAGCAGGCACTGCCTTCCTTGTGCGGAGAAAAAGGGCATCGCCGTTTCCCCCTGAGATCGCCCGGCGTGGGCGTTGTTGCGACAAGCCGTTCTTTCCGGAACAGGGCCGGAACAGGGCCGAGGCAAATCCGGAGAAGCAGGGAAGAGATATATGACGGGAGATAGTACAGAAGTCTTCAAGGCTTACCTTCACGGCGCCTCGGTATGGGCCTACCTCGCCGTTTACCTGGGCGGGATTCTGGCAAGTTTCACCCCCTGCGTTTATCCCTTTATCCCCATAACGCTGGCCTATATCGGTGGACACAGCAGCGGGTCGCGGGTGCGCGGATTTATCCTTTCCTTGTTCTACGTCCTCGGCCTGGCGCTGACCTATACGGCTCTCGGCGCCGCGGCGGCGCTTTCCGGCAGATTGTTCGGACAGATGCTGACATCGCCCTGGACGTACGGCATCGCAGCCAACGTGTGCATCTTCATGGGCTTGTCCCTGTTCGGCCTGTTCCCCCTGCCGCACTTCGCACCGGGATTCCTGAGAAGGGTGCAACCGGGCGGCACAACGGGCGGCCTGTTCGCAAGTTTCCTGCTCGGAGCGGCTTCGGGATTGGTCATGAGTCCCTGTACAACGCCCATTCTCGCCACGGTGCTCGGGTACGTGGCAGTCGGGCAGAACATGGCCTTCGGGATGAGTCTCCTGTTCGTTTTTTCCCTGGGGATGGGGACACTCCTTATCGTCGTGGGCGCCTTTGCCGGACTTCTTGCCAACCTGCCCCGGTCGGGGGCGTGGACGGCCGCGATCAACCGGTTTTTCGGCTGGATACTGCTCGGTACGGGAGAGTACTTTCTTTTCCTGGCGGGGACACTATGGATCTGAAGAGGGGCGTATGACTGTAAGATATGTTTTTCGTTTGTGCGTGGCGCTGATGGTTGTTACGATGGGCTTTCCGGCGATGTCATTTGCCCTGGGGCGTTTATCCCCCGAGGCCACCCGAAGGGCCATCGAGGAAAAAGCCCCGGATTTTATTCTCAGGGACTTGAACGACCGGACATTCAGGCTAAGCGAGCAGCGGGGGAAACCCGTCCTTCTCATCTTCAGCACTACCTGGTGTCCCTCCTGCCGCGAGGAGATTCCCTACCTGAAGAATGTCCATGCCGCCTACGCAGCGAAGGGTCTGGAGATGGTCAATATCGACATCCAGGAAAAAAAGGAGAAAGTCTCCCGGTTTGCGGCCGCGTACAAAATCCCCTACCGGACACTGCTCGATGCCGCGGGAGACGTCGCGACCGCCTATGGCGTACGGGGCATCCCGAATCTGGTTCTGGTCGACAGGAACGGAATCATCGTTTGCCGCCAGTGCGGTTCCCTGGAGGCCCTTCTGGAAAAAATGTTCCCAAGGCGGTGAGGCAGATTTGCAAAAGGATTACGATGTCATCGTGGTCGGCGGCGGCCACGCCGGATGCGAGGCGGCGCTTGCGGCCGCACGGATGGGCTGCGAAACGGTCCTGTTCACGATCAACCTGGACTCGCTGGCGCTCATGTCCTGCAATCCCGCCATCGGAGGCCTGGCCAAGGGGCAACTGGTCAAGGAAGTGGATGCACTGGGCGGGGAGATGGGCAAAATCGCCGACCGGACCGCGGTCCACTTCCGTTTGCTGAATGCCTCGAAGGGCCCGGCGGTGCAGTCCTCCCGCGTTCAGTGCGACAAGCAGCTCTACCGGCTCACCATGAAGGCCGTTGTGGAGAAGGAAAAGAGGCTTCATCTCCGACAGGCGCTCGTGGAAGACCTGGTGGTGGAGGGGGGGAAGGTCTGCGGGGTCCGGGAGCAGACGGGCCTCTTTTACCGGGCGCGGGCGGTGGTCATCACCACGGGGACGTTTCTGGACGGCCTCATCCATATCGGCGCCGTACGCTACCCGGCGGGGCGGGCGGGCGAGATGGCTTCCCTTAAACTGGCTTCTTCCCTGCGGGCGCTGGGTTTTGACGGGGGACGGATGAAAACCGGTACGCCACCGCGGCTGCGGGCATCCTCCATAGATTTCTCGGTGCTCGAACGTCAGGACAGCGATCCCGATCCGGTTCCCTTTTCTTTTACGACGAAGGAATTGCGGAGAGAGCGCCTCCCCTCCCATTTCAGCTACACCAATGCACGGACCCACTGTCTCATCAGGGAAAACATCGCTTCCTCCCCGCTTTACTCCGGTGCCATCGAGGGCATCGGCGCCCGCTACTGTCCCTCGCTCGAGGACAAGGTAATGCGCTTTGCCGATAAGACGAGGCATCCGGTCGTCCTCGAGTTCGAGGGTCTTGAGACGGAAGAGGTGTATGCCAAGGGGCTGGGGAACAGCATGCCTCCCGAGCTCCAGGAGGAGATCGTCCACAGCGTGCCGGGCCTGGAGCAGGCGGAGATCATGCGCCCCGCCTACGCCATCGAATACGATTTCGTCCAGCCGACGCAACTGCGGCAGACCCTGGAGACGAAAGCCGTCGCCGGACTGTATCTCGCGGGGCAGATCAACGGCACCTCGGGCTACGAGGAAGCGGCTGCCCAGGGCCTCCTGGCCGGCATCAACGCCGCCTCGGCCGTGCAGGGCAGACCGCCGTTTCTCCTTGACCGCGCCGACGCCTACATCGGCGTCATGGTGGATGATCTCGTCACGCGCGGCGTTGACGAGCCGTACCGGATGTTTACGTCCCGCGCCGAGTATCGCCTGATCCTGCGGGAGGACAACGCGGGATTCCGCCTCATGGGAAAAGGGTTCGAGCTGGGGTTGATTTCCCGCGACCAGTACGATTGCATGCGTGGGCAGGAGCGCCTCACGGAGGAAGGCATCCGGAAGCTGTCCTCCGCAAAAGTTTACCCCGTCCCGGAGGTGAATGAGGCGCTCGCGGGAATGGGTTCAGCCCCGATCAAGAATCCGGCCACGCTTTGCCAGATCCTGAGGCGCAGCGGGATTGGGTATGACGACCTGAAGGCTTTTGCGGGCTGGGAGGCCGTTCCGGACCGCTTTGTCAAGAGACAGATCGAGATCGAGGCCAAATACGAGGGATACATCCAGCGCCAGCGGGACGCGGTCCGCAAGATGAAGGAAATGGAAGAGAAGAAAATTCCCCACGCCATGGACTACGCCTCCATCCCCGGCCTTTCCAACGAACTGAAGGCGAAACTCGCCCGCATCGGACCGACCACCATCGGGCAGGCCGGGCGGATACCGGGGATGACCCAGGCCGCAATGACGGCCATCCTCATCGTGATGAAGAAGATGGAGTTGGAGGCTGCCGCCCGCAGGAAAACCGGTGTATAGAACGACGAAAGGGGGACGCTATGGTATTTGCATGGACTCCGGAGTTATCCATCGGCGTTGGGGAAATAGACGCCGAGCATAAGGAACTGATTGACAAGGTAAATATATTCTTCGACAGCTTAAAGAAGGCAGGCGGCGGCAAGGAGATGGAATCCCTGTTCACGTTTCTGGAAGGGTACATGACCGCGCATTTTTCCCGGGAAGAAAATTACCTGAAGGAATTTGCCCTGAATAACCAGGCGCAAAAATACCAGACACTGATCGCATCGGAGCACGCGGCATTCATCAGGGATTTCCTGGCTTATAAAGAGGATATGGGGCCGGAGGGTCCTTCCTTTCAGATGCTCACGGAGTTCCAGAAATGGATCCACAATTGGCTTACCAATCATTTTCAAAAGGTCGATGTGGGTCTGGCTGCGTTTGTCCGCAAAGCGGGTGCGGCCAGCACCACCTGAACTCTCACGAAGAACATCCCCGGCACGGCCGCATTTTTCATTGACAAATGCGCGGTTATTTCCGCCCCTCCTGCCAGAAGCGTCTGTCTCTCCCCCCTCGTCCAGCATCTTGAGCACGCTGTTCGATCCCGATGACAAAAGGAGAAGGACCACGCCGAAAATCAGCACAGGCAGTTTCAGGATTTCATATTCGTGCATTCAGGCTTTTCCCTTCACTCCTCCTCCGTATGAGCTTTTCGATCTCCACGGCAAAGAAAACGATCGAGGACAGGACAATCGTTATGGCCAGATCAGCCGCAGCAAGCGGCTCCGTATGGAAAATCGGGTTCAGAAAGGGCACGTACAGCGTCGCCATCTGAAAGAGAAAACTCAGAAGTACCGCGCCGAGCAGCGATTTGTTCGACAGCAGCCCGATGGTGAACAGCGATTCCCGCTCCGACCGGATGGCGAGAACATGGCCAAGCTGGGTGAGGCAGAGAACGGTAAAGACCATGGTCTGCCAGTATCTGTTTCCGGAACCGATAGACCATCCCTGGACGGCAAGAACCATGATTCCCATGAGAAGGCCTACCCAGATCGCATGCACGCCCAGGCCTTGGGCGAAGATGCTCTCCTTGGGGCGCCGCGGCGGGCGCTTCATGACGTCCCCTTCTTCCGGCTCCAGAGAAAGGGCAAGCGCCGGCAGCGCATCGGTCATGAGGTTCACCCAGAGGATGTGAATGGGGAGGAGCGGAACGGGAAGCCCGACCAGGGGCGCGAGAAAGAGCGTCCATATCTCTCCGGAATTCGTCGTGAGAAGATATTTGATGAATTTCCTGATGTTGTCATAGATCTTCCTGCCTTCCCGCACCGCCTTCACGATCGTGGCAAAATTGTCATCCAGGAGGATCATGTGCGCCGCTTCCTTCGACACGTCCGTTCCCGTTATCCCCATGGCGACGCCGATATCGGCCCGCTTCAGCGCCGGGGCGTCGTTTACGCCGTCGCCCGTCATGGCGACAAACTGCCCCTTGTTCTGAAGCGCCTTTACGATCTTCAATTTCTGCTCCGGAGCGACCCGGGCATAGACCCGGATGTTTTCTACCCGTTTCTCGAATTCCTCCAGGGTCATGTCTTCCAGTTCTCTTCCCGTGACAACCGCCTGCGAACCGTCCCGGGTGATGCCGAGCCGTGCGGCTATTGCCGCCGCGGTAAGGGGATGATCGCCTGTGATCATCACCGGCCGGATGCCCGCATCCATGCATGATAAAACTGCAGCGGCCGCCTCCTCCCGGGGGGGATCGATCAGCCCGACAAGTCCGATCAATTCCAGGTCCCGCTCCGTATTTTCCGGAGTCGGGGCGTCAGGAATCGTTTCCCATCTCCGCATGGCAATCCCCAGGACCCTCATTCCCTGCGACGCCATCCCTTCATTGATCTTCAGGATTTCCTTTTTATCCGGTTCCCCTGCCCCCTGGTCGATCAGGATTGTCCGGATATTCTCCGCGATTGACTCGACGGCGCCCTTCGTGAAGGACACGTACTTTCCATCGGGCCACCGGTGATAAGTCGTCATGCACTTTCTTTCCGAATCGAAGGGAATTTCATTGATCCGCAGGAATTGCTCCTTCACCAAGTCATTCGACAGACCGTAGGCTTTCGCCAGACGAAAGAGGGCAATCTCCGTTGGGTCGCCAAGAGGATTGCCTTCCCCGTCAACGGTCACGTCATTCGAGAGGGCCAGGGCCGTGAGGACCAGGGAAAGAAGATTTGCATCGCCGGGCTTGATCCCGCCCACAGCATCGCCAAGCCCTCCCGCTCCCCGCACCTGCCCGTTTACATACACCGTTTCCACCGTCATCCTGTTCTGCGTCAAGGTGCCGGTCTTGTCCGAACAGATATAGGTAACCGAACCAAGCGTTTCCACGGCGGGCAACTTGCGCATCAGGGCGTTTTGCTTGACCATCTTCCGGGCGCCAAGGGCCAGGGAAATGGTCACCACCGCGGGCAGGGCTTCGGGAATAGCGGCCACGGCCAGAGATATGGCGGTAAGGAGCATGCGCAGGACCGGTTCGCCCCGCATGAGTCCGGCGGCGAACACCACCCCGCAGATCACAAGAATGGCGACGGCCAGCTTTTTCCCGAAAAGCGCGAGCCTTTTCTGGAGGGGCGTCCTTACCTCCTCCTCCCCCTGGATCAGGGCGGCAATTTCCCCGATCTGGGTTTCCATGCCCGTGGCAACGACCACACCCTTCCCTCTGCCGTAGGCAATGGCGGTGCCTTTATAGGCCATGTTTTTCCTGTCGCCCACGGGCAGTCTTTCGTCCGCCAGCGGTTCGGTATGCTTTTCCACGGGGACCGATTCGCCCGTCAGCGGCGCTTCCTCGGTACGCAGATTGGCAATCTCGATGAGCCGCATGTCCGCGGGCACGATATTGCCCGCTTCCAGCACAACAACGTCGCCGGGGGCAATCTCTTTCGCGGGAATCGCCCCGGTTGCGCCATCCCTGACAACCGTAGCGACGAGGGCAGCCATCTTCTTCAAGGCCGCCATTGCCTGCTCGGCGCGGTATTCCTGGACAAAGCCAATGATCGCGTTAAGCACGATAATGACGATAATCGCGATGGTATCCACCGGTTCCCCGATGAAGCCCGCTATGATCGCCGCCCCAATCAAAACGAGGATCAGGAAGTCCGTAAACTGGCCCAGGAACATGGCCAGGGCCGTCTTTTTCTTCTTTTCTCGCAGCTCATTCTGACCGTACTTCGCAAGACGACGGCGTGCTTCCTCCGTCGATAGCCCCTTCAGGGAACTGCCGACGGCCTCGATGGTTTGTTCAATGGATTTCTGGTGGTAGTTCATTCAATTTCCTTATCTCTCCTCCCCCGGAAGGCGGCTTACGGTTTCTTGCCCGGGGAAACTTTAAGACCGCGGACGACCTCGGCGCCGATCAAATATATGCAGACCGAGTATAAGACCCACAATATGCAGCACAACAGGTCAATTTATCCGCGTTATTAGCACATTACCGCCTTTCACCGAACGGACGACGGTTCCGTGACAGGAATATGGCAGTGAGGGCTGAAGCCGAGAACATTGCCGAAGGTCTGGATGGCGATGACTGCGGCGGGAACAGGATGCCTTTCGTGAGCGACCGCCTGAAGGAATCCCTTCAGAGATTCCCCGCGCAGCGACTCAGACGTGTCCGCATGAAAGCGGGGATCAGGAAGAGGACTTCAATTCCCGTAAACACCCTGGGCTCGAATGAGAAATTCCCCATCCTTCATGGTGTCCCGCGCGACGTCCTTCAGCGCGACGTTGAAGGAACACGGATCGGGGCGCGCGGATTACCGGTCGATGCTCTTCAGCGCCCTGTCGTAATAGCTCATATCGACATACTTGTCCGGTGTGGGGGCAATACCGCCCCATTGGCCGAGAATCTCCGCGCGCAGCGACAGCGCGCGGCGAAATCCCTCCCTGTCGAAGCGCGCGTCACGAGCCAGGCCAAAACCCGGGATCATCAGCGCATCATAGGTCTGCTCGGCCACGTTCGATGCGAGCTTGAATCGCTGCACGAGCAGTGCCATCGCCTCGGCACGGTTGGCGGGATTCATCGCCATGCGCGTGGACTCGATGGAGGAGGCAATATAGCGCTCCAGAACATCGGCGCGGGTCTTCGCCCAGGCACGCATGACAAATGCGCCGCCCGCCTGATAGGGACCGATGAGATCGAGCGTGCGCCCCATGCTTTTCAATCCCTTTTCCCTGATGGTGAACGAGAACGGCGGATTCACCATGCCGGCAACCAGGGTCGGATCACTCGCGATCGCCGCCGCGCGCTGCATGGTGCCTCCTGCCGAGCGCACACGGTAATCCCTGCCCTCGATCAGGCCGTTTAACTTCAGGATCTTTTTCGCCACGAGTGCGTACGCGGTATTGGGCGCATCCACCGCAACCACCTTGCCGCGAATGTCGGCAAACGAGTTGATCTCCGGGCGCACCATGAATTCGTTCAATCCTCCGTCTCCGCCCAGGACGATGATTGTGTCCTGTTTGCCGTCCTCAACCATCGCCACCGCGTTGTCCACCGCGCCGTGCGCAATGTCGAACGCGCCCTTCGGCAGCCCGGCGCGCTGTTCGTCGGAGCTTGGCGTGTTCTGCACCTCGATCTTCAGTCCGCGCTTGGCGAACACGCCCTTGTCGATGCCCATGAGCAGCGCAAGATTGGTGGAAACGGGAAATACGTTGATGCGCAGCGTCGTTTCCTGCGCGGCCGCGGTCCCGACGAAAGCGGCAAGAGTGGGGACGAGCAGCCCTGCCAGTTGAATCTTCATGGTTATCTCCTCCTTTCGGCCGAATTGAATTGACGCGTCATTGCCTCTTCGCGGTGGAAGTATTTAACAGGACGTGTTTTGCAGGATGCGCTTCCGGTCATATTGAAGCAAGAGTAGCTTGCACGGTTGCGGTTACCTCATCCAGCATTGCACGAACCCCTCCCTCATCAAGACCCAGGAGATCAACCACAAGGTTCACGCCGGGGGGATCATCGGTGAAAAGACTGTAGCCGATTCTGCGCGTCAATATATTCGCCAGAAAGAGGATGAGGACGATCTTGGGGGTCTGGGAGGCGATCTCCGGCGTCTCATGCACGGCAACCGCATTAATCATGGGTTCTGGAAACCCCCAGCGTTGAAGGAGTGCGCCGCCGAAGCTGGCGTGAATGCCCTGAATACTGTGTATGACATCTTCCGCATTTAACGGTTGAGCTTTCCCCTTCTTGGAGAAAATCATGGTAAGCGCATACAGGAGCAGCACCTTGCCTACATCATGGGTCAGCCCGAGGGTAAACAACATGTCCAGATCTTTTTCTTTGCTCCTCCTGCCGATGGCGCTCGCCAGAGAGGCGGTTGCAATGGTGTGAACCCAGAGCTTTTCCATCATGTTCTTTACCTGGACGTCATCCGTTACAAACATCGATTTCATGGCAATGGCGGATACGATGTGTTGCGTTTCCTTGATCCCGATGCGGGTCACCGCCTGCTTGACCGTCTGTATCTTTCCCAATCCGCCGTATTGCGCGGAATTGGCCACGCTCAAGAGCCGGAGCGTCAGAACCTGATCTTGTTCAATGAACTTGGCAACGTCATCGAGGGTGCAATCGGGCGATTTGATGACCTCCTGAATCTTCTGGATGACGACCGGGAATACGGGCAGTTCGATCCTGCCCTTCTTGAACGCTTCAACCACATCGCGCACGGCGTCTGATATGGCATTCTCGTCACGTTTGGCGCTTTCTTCACTCTTCGGGGCTGACACGCTTTTTGCCGGAGCTGATTCTTCCCGCACAGTGATAAAACGGACGAACTCTTCCACCAGTCGTGGATCGAAGGTCTTTCCGGCTCTCTGGCGGAGCTGCTCCAGGGCATCGGCCTGGCTCAAGGCGGCGCGATGCGGACGCTCCGATGTCATGGCATCGTAACTATCGGCAATAGTGAGAATCCTGGCGCCGATGGGGATCTTTTCGCCGCTCAGACCATCCGGATAGCCGCCCCCGTCGTAGGCCTCATGATGATGCCGTATTATCGGGAGGATGTTTTTGAAAAGACTGAGGTGCTGCAAGATCTTCTCGGCAATCTTCGGATGTTCCTTGACGAGTTCCATTTCCTCCGGGGTAAGCTTGTCTGGTTTATGGATAATCTCCAGGGAAATATAAACCATGCCGATGTCGTAGAGGAGTCCCGCAAGGTAGATGGCATCGGTGATTTCTTTCGGCATGGAGAGCTTGCGGGAAAACAGTACGCAGTTGGCGGAAACCCTCTCGGAATGTCCCTTGAAGAAGGTGTCCTTGTGCTCGACAACCGAAACCAACGTACGGATGAGCTCCCGGACGACCTGCATCATCTCGCTTTTCGTATCAGATGCCATGCGATCAGCTCCTCGTCGATAAGTATAATGAAGAAGAACAGTTTGAAATAAACAAGTTTATTTAACGTCTTCGATTTCAGAACGGCAGTCTGAACCCGGGTTTTCCACCGGCGTCTGTCTTCAGAATCTCCTCCCCGGCGGTGAGGCGGCCGGTCAACTCGCGTCCGATGCCGTCCAGCCCGCCCATATCCGCCCCCAGGGAACCGATCGGTTCTTTCACCTTTTCCATGACCGCCGCTTCAAGATCGCGCTGGAAGCGATCAAGCTGGGTCTGGACCTGCCTGCCGACCGCGTTTTTCAGGACCTGATCCATATCCGACGTCAGGTTGATGCTATATCGGTCGGGGGTTCCCGCGACCTCCGCCCCCACCCGAAAGGCCTTGATGCCGTCCAGGGCATCCGCCATGGCGGCAGCGATGGGACCGGCATCCGCCTTTTTTCCCATTGCCATCTGAACGGACTTCACCTGGGAGGAGAGCGTAGCGGCAAGGTTCTCGCCGCTCAGTGTTGCCTTCACATCGAGATCAGCCGTGGCCTGCTTCAGCACGAGCCCGATGCCGCCCGGATCCCCCAGGGGATAGTCATTCAGACGGGCGTCACGGACGCGCAGGGTGGCGCGATCCGACCCCTTGGCGGGATCGACCCGGTTGATCTCGCCGTCCAGGACGACGGCGCCCAGCCCCTGGAGCTTTTCACCCGCAAACCTGAAGGTTAGGGGCGCACCCAGGACGGGCTGATCGGGCGTGATGTTGCGAATAAGACCGCTGAGCGAGCCCGCGGGCAGTTCAACCGATACCCGTGCAAGTCTCACGAGGAAATCGGGCAGGGGCCGATGCTCCTGGAAGCGGACGTCTACGCCCTTCCCGCGAAGGGGGCGGACCACCTCCGCTTTCGTTTTCCGGTCGGACGCCCTGGCCATAAGGGGCTGCAGCCGTGCGCGCCAGGCAAGGCCCTTGCGGGTCCAGTCCCCGATCTTTCCCCCAAGCAGCGATGCGCTCAGATTGGCAAGCCCGGAGGAGGAAAGGGAATAGTTTTCGATGAGGCGTTTGACGTCTCCGCCCGGCGCCTTTACGGCCTCGTCAAAACGCCTGCGCAGATCCGTCGTGCTGCGTTCAAAGTCCTGTTTGGCGCTCTTCAGCCGATCGATGTCATTCCTGATTTCTGCCTGTAGTTTCGCGGCCTCGCCAACGCCCTCCACGATGCCGCCGATTCCTCCCTGGCCCGCCGATTTGAGTTTCTCCAGGCGCTGCTGGAAGTCCTTGAGCTTTGCCTTGTCCGGGAGTTCCGTCAGATTCTTCTGCCAGAGCTGCTTTTGGGCCTCTATATCCCCTTTGAGCACTGCCGCGAGCTTGAGCGATTGCAGGTTCTCCCCGGCCAGAATCGCCTTCGGATCCCGCAGGGAGAGCTCCGGAATGTTGAAGGACCCGCCGGTCCCGGCAGGAGTTTTCTGCGCCGGCCGCTGGGGTAGCGCGCCTGAAGATTTCCGGGGCGTGCCGAAACGAAGCCCGTCTACCGCCATCTCCTCTACGATCACCTTGCGGCGGAAAAGGTTCAGACCGTCCAGGGCGCCGGCGATGCGGGCGATCTCGACGGCGTTCGTCATCGGCTCCTCCGGATTGGTGATCTGCAGACGGGTCAGCGTGAGTCCCAGGGGAAAGAGCGTCAGATCGGCTTTGGCCAGCTCCACCCTGGCGCCGACGATCCTTGTGCCCGCTTTTTCGATGCCGTATCGGATCAGACCGTCCACGACCAGCAACCAGATGCCGGCGATCACGGCCAAAAGGGCCGCAAACGCCACAATGCCCTGCCAGCGAATCCACTTCTTCATGGAGCGCCTCCCTATCCCGACACCGACCGGTAAAGGTTGTAGAAACTCGATGCCGTCATCATTTGCATGAAACGGGTTTTCCTCACCCATGCCAGGACATGCTCGCGGTATTGGCGGATCAGCCGGTTGGACAGGAGATAGAGCGGCAGGCACAGCGCCAGCGATATCACGAGGCTTCCCATTACGATGGAGTTGTTGAAGTGTTCCAGGCGCCAGATGGTGGCGTTATACAGCGCCGTCCAAATATCCTGAAGCGGCGATGCGACAAGAATGGCAAGGCCGATCCGGTGAAAAAGCGGATCCAGGGCATAGGAGACGCCTGAAAAAAAACCCAGGCCCAAAAGAAAGGCCGAGAGATTTACCCTCAGGACCAGGAGCAGCAGAAGCACCGGAACGTTGTGTAGGCTCCAGAGGGACGTGAATCCCGCAATCATCGCAAAGGTGAACCCCAGGCTGATTTCCCCCGGCTCGCTGTTTGCATTGAGGATCTTCAGGAACTTAGCAAGCAATCGCATGACATCCTCCCGGCGGCGCTCCGACCGATGGCATCCGAATATGCCCGCATGATCGCGGAGATCCGTGCAAAGATCTGGCAGGGATAAGTGACAAGAACGCGCTTTCCGCCCGGCCGAATATAAAAAAGGTTCTATCGTATGTCAATGATTTTCCTCCATACTCACACGTAGTGAAAAATGTTCTCTATCGGAGGCTCGGCGAGAACTTGACCCAGCTTTTCCTGCACCTCCTTCCTTTCGTTACTATTATGCCAGTTATTCCAGTCAGCTACGCTTTTCCACGTACCGACTGTCATGTGAATCGCAGGGTCTTCGAGGGATTCCAGGGTTTCTCCGGATATAAATCCCTGCACTTTCATCGCTCGGGTACGTAATTCCACCAATAACTGCATAAACTCTTTCTCTTTCCCGGGTTTCGTTTTCCTCTGGATAAACGTTTTCACCAACATAACAGGCCTCCTTTCTTCTCTTGTTTCAGTGAACTGCCATCGAGTACGCTCGGTGGCTTCCGGTTCTCAGAACAAGCACAACGACGATATAGGAGAATACTATAGGAGCGGAACCCGATGTGTCAATCTTTGTTTATCACATCTTTGTTTATTACGATGTTTAAGTCGAGTAGACCGGTTTCTCCCGATATCCAGGTTGAGGTTTGTTTTCTCGGTTT
>CAZTLA010000049.1:0-18298 GCA_964614365.1 uncultured Syntrophales bacterium
TACATACGCGTGCGGCGGCAATTCGATCTAGTTCGACACCCTGACGGCCCGGTGCCGACAGGGAACAATCCACCTGACGGATCAGGAAGCAAAGCTTATCAAGGTCTTCATCGCCAACCGCGGGAAGACCCTGTCCCGCAAGCTCCTGCTCGAAGTGGGCTGGGGGTATTCCGGCGTGACGACGACCCGCACCGTGGATAATTTCATCGTGCGCCTGAGGAAGTACTTCGAGGACGATCCGGAAAACCCGGTCTATTTCAAGAGCGTCCGCTCCATCGGCTACCTCTTCGACACCCGTGACGGCGACCGAACTCACCCATGCCCACGCTGACCCGGTACGGCTGCAACACTGAACATCACTGTCCGGCCCTGCGCGGCCTAACGGCGTTCCCTGCTCCATGAACCAGGAAGCATGATTATCATGCGGGATTATTCTTGATTAATTCGACTGAGCCGTATAAAATCACGCCTGAAAAATATGCGAATACGAATGTTTCCATGGTTGGACTGGGGCAAACCCCTTATCATAACTGTTGTTTCCCTGGTATTTCTCACGATGGGCGTTGATATGCTGATTGCCGCCTACCGCGTGGAAAATCCGCTCAATTTTATCATGACCTTTTTTTCCTCAAGCCTGATGATCATGATAAGTATCGTGGGATTCATCTACTCGACAATTCGCATACATACCTTTCTCAAACAGAAGAGGTAATCGGAAATGATCAGAATCTGCAAAATAAATCGCGGGGCGTTCTCTTGTGTTGGCGGCTTTGTTCCCATCCTGCCGCTCCTGCTGATCCTCTTGCTTTTTTCCCTCTGCTTGCCGCCGAATACCGCTGCCTATGACTTGGAAAAGAGCGTCCGCCGTTACACGTTAAAGAACGGACTGAAAGTGCTCCTGATGGAGCGGCGCCTGAGCCCCACCGTATCGCTTTGCATACGGCACCAGGTCGGCGCGGTTGATGAAAATGACGGCAAAACCGGCACTGCCCATTTTCTGGAACACATGATGTTCAAGGGAACCAAAACGATCGGGACCCTCGACTACAAGAAAGAAAAACCGATTTTGGCCGCTATTGCCAAAACGGGACGCGAGCTGGATCTGGAAAAAATGAAAGGCGCAAAAGCCGATGCCAAGCGCATTGCGTCCCTGAGCGATCAACGGCGGATTTTGCAGGAAAAAGCGAAAACGCTCACCGTCTCCGATGAGATTGACCGACTCTACACGGAAAACGGGGGAACCGACTCAAATGCATCCACCGGGCAGGATCTGACCACGTACCACGTGAGTCTCCCTTCCAACAAGATCGAACTATGGGCGAGAATAGAATCCGATCGCATCAAGAACCCCGTCTTCCGCGAATTTTACAGCGAACGGGATGTAGTCATGGAAGAAAGACGGCAGCGGGTCGAATCCGATCCGGAGGGAAAGCTCTACGAACAGTTTCTTGCGGCCGCCTTCATCGCACACCCGTACCGAAGGCCGGTTCTGGGGTGGCCGTCGGACATGCGTTTTCTCGATGCGGACTATATGGAAGAATTTTTTAAGCGATACCACGCACCCAACAATACCGTCATTGCAATCGTGGGAGACATAAATCCTGCAGCAACGATGAGGATTATTGAGAAGTACTTTGGGTCCATACTTCCTCAAAAGCCGGCGCCCACGCTGACAACGGAAGAGCCTCCTCAAAAGGAAGAGCGACGGGTCAATGTTCTTTTTGATGCAAGCCCCCAGGTCGCCATCGGCTATCATAAACCGGCCCCTCCCGATCGCGACGATTATACGCTCGATATGGCGGCGGAAATACTGGCACGGGGCAGGACTTCGCGCCTTTACAAGCTGCTCGTGGAGAAAATGCGCATTGCGCAAAGCGTCCATACATTCAATGGCCTTCCCGGTTCGAAATACCCCAATCTGTTTGCAATCTTTGCAAAACCACTGAATCCCCATACCGTGTCCGAGGTAGAAACCGCCATTTATTCGGAAATCGAAAAATTAAAAAAAGAACCTGTTTCGGAACGAGAGATGGAGAAAACGAGAAACCAGATGAAGGCGGATTACGTGAGGGATCTTAATTCAAATTCGGGTCTCGCCAATAAGCTTTCCTATTATGAAGCCCTTATGGGAGATTTTCGCTATGCAACCGATTACCTGGCAATGATAGAAAAAATTACTTCCAATGACATCATGCAAGCGGCAAAAAAGTATTTGAACCGTGAAAACAGGACTGTGGCTGCGATCGTCGGAAAGGGGCAAGAATAATGCAAAGCACTGACACAAACGCGAATCGGATAGAGCGGATTCTCTGCCTGCTCCTTGTCCTGAGTTTATGGCTGTTTGCGGGCTGCCCGGCGGCAACGGCAGCGGATTCCCTCCCTGCCCTCGTCAATCCCGACAAGCTTCAATATCCGGACCTCCGCTTTTCCATTCCGCGGGCGGAAAGGATACCGCTTGACAATGGCATGATCCTCTATTTCATGGAGGATCATGAAGTTCCTCTGGTCACCATATCCTCCGTAATCAGAAGCGGCTCCGTTTACGACCCGCTGGGCAAAGAAGGTCTCGCCGAATTGACCGCCCGCGTTATGCGAACAGGCGGCACGAGGGAAATGACGGGAAGCGCCGTCGACGAAGAATTGGAGTTCCTGGCGGCAATGGTCAGCGTTTCCATGAACAGAGAATCGGGAACTGCCTCGCTTTCCGTTCTGAAAAAAGATCTTGACGCCGGTTTGAAGATTTTTTCCCGGATATTGACGTCTCCCGCATTTGAAGAGGACCGGCTGAAATTGGCCAAGGACTTGAAGGCCGAAGAGCTGAAAAGAATCGCCGACGATCCGCAAAGGCTTGCCTTCAGGGAGTTCAATCGCATTGTGTATCGCAACAATGCGCGCGGCAGATTGCCGACCCCGGCGTCCGTGAAGAATATACAACGAGAGGACCTGGTTGCATTCCACAAACGGTTTTTTTTCCCGGGCAATATCATGCTGTCCATATCCGGCGACATAACTCGTGATGAGGCAATGAGCAAAATTCGTCAATACCTGGGCGACTGGCGTTCCCCCGGCGAGCGGATACCGGATGCCGAACCGCCGGCGAAGCAGCAGGGCAATGTATATTTTCTTTCCAAGGACGTCCCCCAGGCGATCATCATCTACGGTCATCTCGCCCCGGCGGGAAATAACGATGATTATTATCCCTTCGAGGTTCTCGATTTCATTGTCGGCGGCGGCGGATTCAAATCCCGCATTTTCCAGGAGGTGAGAAACAATCGGGGTCTTGCCTACAGCACGGGAAGCTTTTACCAGGGAAGAAGCAATTACGGTGTCTTCGGGGCATACGCCATGACGAAATCCGAATCGGCTGCCGATTCTCTTTCCCTTATCCGTTCCATATTGGCCGAAGTCAAGAAAAACGGCATTAAGGACGACGAGCTTGAGAGGGCTAAAAAATCCATCGTTAACCGCTTCATTTTTTCCTTCCTCTCTGCCGATCAGATTTCATTCCAGCAATTGATGTCCGAATACGATCGCCTTCCCGATGACTATCTCGCAAAATTTCGGGACAGGATAAAAAATGTCCGTTCCGAGCAATTGAGGGATGTAGCCGGCAACTACCTGTTGGGAGACGATGCGGTATTTTTCGTGCTCGGCGAGGAAAAGATATTCAACCAACTCCTTTCGCTGTTTGGAAACGTCCAAAGAATTGATGGGACGTTTCTCAAATGATGACGATACCCCTTGAGCAATGCCACAATGGATAAAACGATCTTTGCCAGAATTTCCAAGCGGATTGATGGCTATAAAGACGAAATGATCGCCCTGCAGATCGGGTTGACTGCCATACCGGCGCTCTCGCCCGACAACGGCGGCGACGGTGAATGGGAAAAAGCCCGTTATCTGGCGGACACTTTGCTCAGGCTGGGATTTGGCGACATTCGTGAACTCAATGCACCGGACAAACGGGTATCTGCGGGCGTACGTCCCAATATTATTGTCAAAATACCGGGCCGTAACATGAAGCAAACGCTATGGATATTAACGCATATGGATATTGTGCCGCCCGGTGAAAAAAGCCTCTGGAGTCATGCCCCCTACAAAGCTTATGTTCAGGATGGACGAATATATGGAAGAGGAACGGAAGATAACCAGCAGGATATGGTGGCATCAATATTTGCCGCCAAAGCGTTCATGGAGGAAGGGATTTTGCCTGAGATGTCCGTGGGCATCGCCCTGGTTTCCGATGAAGAAACCGCCAGCAGTTACGGCCTTGATTATCTGCTCAACAGCAAGAGAAATCCATTTCGAAAAACAGACATGATCGTCGTTCCCGACGCAGGAAACAAACGGGGGAATGCCATCGAAGTGGCGGAAAAGAGCATCCTCTGGTTGCAGTTTAAAATCATCGGGAAGCAATGCCACGCCAGCACACCCTCTCTGGGGAGGAATGCCTTTCTTGCCGCATCGCATCTCGTAGTAAACCTGAATGGACTCCACGATGTTTTTGATGCTGCGGATACGCTGTACCGGCCTCAGGCCAGTACGTTCCAGCCTACGCGAAAAGAGGCCAACGTACCCAACATCAATACCATCCCGGGAGAAGATGTCTTTTACATGGATTGCCGCGTACTCCCCCGCTATTCACTGCGAACCGTCATTGCCGAGGTGAAAAAACGCGTGAAAGAAGTGGAAAAAACCTTCAGCGTTTCTATTGAGGTTACACCCGTGCAGTACGTACAGGCGCCGACAGCGACGCCCCAGGACTCGCAGGTCGTCAGGGCGCTCAGTAGGGCCATCAAGACGGTTTACAAAATTACGGCATCCCCCGTTGGTGTAGGAGCAGGAACCGTCGCCGCCTATTTCCGGAAAAAGGGCTATCCCGTTGCGGTATGGTCGCGCACCTCGGAGACGGCACATCAACCCGACGAATATTGCCTCATAAAAAATATGGTGGGCGATGCCAAGGTTTTTGCAAATCTCTGCCTTCAGGATCATGGGATAACGCCGATTCGGAGACTCAAAAAGATTTGCAATCATCATTCATTCGTGATAGCGTGCGCGCGATAGTAACGGCACCCATTTTTTGTAACTGGGTGCTTTTATATGAATATCTGTGAGGATCAGGATTTACTTGAAACAAAAAAACGATGATTTTTGTGTAGAGAAGACCGTCTTTCCAGATAATGCGGTACTGAGAAGCCTGTTTGGTGAATTAGAAAGCAATGTAAAACTCATCGAAAAACTGGGTAATGTCAAGTTGGGCGTGCGGGGAAACCACATCTCCATCTCCGGTCGTCCCACCGAAGTTGCGCTTGCAAGGAACCTGATTGTCCAACTATACGGCATCGTTCATAACGGATATCCCCTGTATCCCGCCGATATACAGTGCGCATATCGCATGATTTCCGAAGACGATAGCGTAAGCCTTGAAAAAGTTTTCCTGGATAAGATATTTATAACCTCAAAAAAAAGGGCTATAACCCCGAAAAGTATCGCGCAGAAACTGTATATTGATTCCATGAGGAATCATGACATGGTGTTTGGCATAGGTCCGGCCGGAACGGGCAAGACCTATCTGGCCATGGCGGTGGCCATATCATCACTCCTGGAAAAAAAGGTTAACCGCATCGTCCTTGCCAGACCGGCCGTCGAGGCCGGCGAAAAACTCGGTTTTCTGCCGGGCGATCTCTCAGAAAAGGTGAATCCCTATCTCCGGCCGCTCTACGATGCTCTCTTCGATATGATTGACTTTGACAGGGCTACCGCCCTTATCCACAAGGGCGTTATTGAAGTCGCTCCCCTTGCATTCATGCGTGGACGAACGCTCAACGATTCCTTCGTCATCCTTGATGAGGCGCAAAACACAACCTCGGAACAGATGAAGATGTTTCTGACAAGGCTGGGATTTGGTTCCCGGGCCGTCATCACCGGCGACATTACGCAGATAGATTTACCGTCTGAGAGGATTTCCGGGCTTGTAGAGGCGGAACGGATACTGAGAAAAACCAAAGGAATACAGTTTGTCTTTTTTTCAGAGATTGATGTAGTCAGGCATCCGCTCGTTCAAGAGGTAATCAGGGCGTACAACAATCTAAATCACAAAAAGGGTAAATATTAGGACTTGTTATGGATCAGTTCGTTAACGCAACCGACAAAATAGTGGTTTTTTTTCGGAAGACACTTAGTCAAATAGTCTTCATTCCGGAGTTTGCCAGAAATATCGTTTTTCAGCAATGGGCCATTGTCCTCTGCCTCTCTCTCTTGTTATCCCTGCTTCTTACACCGCAGATTCACGTTACTCCACGGGAATACAAAATCGGTTTAATCGCCGCGAAGGACATAAAGGCGGATCGTGACTTTCTGGTAGAAGACCGGGCATCTACCGAGCAAAAGATATATGAAGCAACGAAAAATATCCGGTCAGTTTACGACTATGACAAAGAGGTCCCCAACCAGATTGCAGCGAAGATAAATAAAGCTTTTTTGTCGATGGGGGAAACGTCCTCAAACAGCGATAAATCGTCGATCGATGCGTCTCTTCCCGGCGTTGAAAAAGCACCGCCTGTCCGTTCGAAAAAATATTTTGAAAAGGCGCTCGGCGTAAGCGTTACCGGCGAAGAATTCACCGTACTCCAAAAATACCGGTTTGCCCGGGATATCGCGGAAAAACTGACAAAAGTTATCACTGTCTTCTACCACAAGGAATACATTACGAACGAGATTCTCTTCTCCAATGACCGGAACAACGGAATAATGGTCAGAGATATGAGCACTCAAAATCAGGAACTAAAGAATACTGTTTCTTCAATACGATACATAAAGAACGCCGAACCTCTGATTGGAAAAAAGGCAAATATCCTCTTAGGCAATGAGCCGGCTGATATAAAAAAAGTCGTGATTTCGCTTACCGGAAAACTGATTCAGCCCAATCTGACCTTTAATAAGAATGCTACGGAAACGCAAAAGCGCTTCGTTATGAGCGATGTTAAACCTGTTTTTTTTCAGATCCAAAAGGATGAAATGATCGTCCGGGAAGGCGAGAAAATCACCAATGTCGTACTGGATAAACTTCGGGCATCTTCAACCATCCGGGGAGAAGGGAGCATTTCCCGTATAGCCCTTTTTCTCGGTATGTTTTTTACGGTGCTGTCTCTGGCCGTCATGCTGTATCATCCGGCAAAGAACTACCTCCGGAACAAGACGACTACGACAAATCTTGACCTCTTATTCTTGAGTACGACTGCGTTGCTCCAAATCTTGATCGTACGGGCGGGAATGTTCATGGCGGAAGCGGTTAATCGTGCATTTCCTCTTTTTCCCACAGAGGCCAACTATTACGCCATTCCCTTTGCCGTAGGCGCCATGCTCGTCGGTGTACTGGCAAATCGTCACATAGCTCTCATATTTTCCCTATTTTCCTCTTTTTTAATTCCCTTTCTTTTTGACGGCAAAATATCCATGGCGCTTTTTTCCTTTTTGGGCAGCATCGCCGCCTCCTATCATCTTACCAATTGCAGGCAACGCTCTGCTTTTTTTCGGGCAGGCTTTTTCCTGGCATTCATTAACAGCATGGCAATACTCTTTTTCGCCCTTATGTCTCCGGGGACATCATCTGCCCTGAATATCCTCGTTAAACTTGTCATGGGAATTATGGGAGGGATAATTTCCGGTATTTTAGTTGCAGGCATCGCCCCGCTTATTGAAAATATGTTCGATTATACGACGGATATTAAACTGCTGGAGCTGGCAAATTTGAACCAGCCTATATTTCAGCGCATGATCATGGAGGCTCCGGGCACGTATCACCACAGCATTGTCGTCGCATCTCTCGTGGAAGCTGCCGCTGAAACGATAAAGGCGAATTCGCTTCTGGCAAAAGTGAGCGCCTATTATCATGACATCGGAAAAATGAACAAGGCTCAATACTTCATTGAGAATCAGCGCAATGGAGACAACAAGCATGATAAATTATCTCCCAAAATGAGTTCTTTGATAATCATCACGCACGTGAAGGACGGCTGTGATCTGGCAGAAAAGACAAAACTCGGAAAAGAAATAACGAGTATCATCAGAGAACATCACGGCACGAGTCTCGTCAGTTTTTTTTACGACAAGGCAAAAAAGGACAAAGATACTTCCATCCGGTCATTGCCGGAGAGCGATTTTCGCTACCCCGGTCCGAAACCTCAAACGAGGGAAGCGGGACTTGTCCTGCTGGCGGATGTTCTGGAAGCGTCATCACGCGCCTTATCCAATCCTACCCCGGCACGTATCAATAATCTTGTTCGTGAAAGGATAGAAAAGGTATTCATGGACGGTCAATTCGACGAATGTGATCTTACCGTGAGCGACCTGAACAAGGTTGCGGAAAGCTTTACGAGAATCTTAAACGGCATTTTCCATCACCGGATTGATTACCCCGATCCCGTCGTCAAGGAATTCAAAAACAAGCGAGATAATAATGGCCATACTCATAGAAAATCGGCAGAAAAAAATTAAGATAGATCTGCCGCGAGTACGGCGCTCGCTAAAGAAGATAAGCAATCACCTGGAGTGCGGGGATAAAGAAATCTCACTGCTTTTGACAGACAATAGCGTCATGCGGGAAATAAACAGAGCATATCTTGGCAGAGATTATCCCACCAATGTCATTTCCTTTTCCCTGTCAGAAGGTAAATTCGGCAACATCAATCCCACTCTTCTGGGAGACGTGATTATTTCTGTAGAAAAGGCGCTCGGCGATGCCCATAAAGCTCGTATGGATTTCTACGATGAGCTTGATTTCCTCATGATACATGGCATTCTCCACCTTCTGGGCTACAACCATGAAAACAACGCCTCCCCGGTAGAGGTTGCAAGGATGAGAAAAAAAGAGAAGGTGATTTTTTTCAAGCGCACCGGTTACTGGCCTTACCTTCGTTCTTGAACGAAGTTCATGAATGCTACTGCGTCTTATTCTTGGTTTTTTCCTGTCGGGCAGCCGCCTGTTTAACGGTTTTCTTATTCTCCGGTGAATCGCGCTGGTCTATTTTTATAGACTGTCCGGGACGTATGATGCTTTCCTTCAAGCTGTTTGTTTCCCTTATTTCGTTAACCGATACGTTGAAACGTCCCGCAAGAGACGAAAGGGTATCGCCCTTTTTGACCTTGTACTTGATGACTGAACCTCTGGTCACGTTCGCTTGATTTCCTCTCGCGCCTGCTGCGTACTGCGAGTTATGAACGGGGACCTTCAAATCCTGCCCCACACGGATGCCCTTCCCACGGGCCTTTGGATTATAGCTCATGAGCGCCTTCACCGTAGTTCTGTATCGTTTTGCTATGGAAGTATACGTTTCCTCCTGTTTAACCCTGTGGGTAATAAATAAGGTGCGGCGGGCGCCCGCAAGCATAGCTCTCGGTTTCTCGACATTGGGAATGTCGTCAACGATACCGGCAAACTTTCCCGCGTGATCGGGTGGAATCTTCAGATTATATTCTCGGTCCGGTGTCATTTTATAGCGAAGTTCCGAATTCAGAATATTCAAAATCTCTTCCGATGTATCGAGACGAGCGGATATATCCTGTAATCGCATGGATCTTGTCGTCACCACCGTTTCATAGCTATACGCAATTTGCCTTTCGTTGCCGTCCGGCGTCAACGGCATGCCGTATTTCTTCGGATCCCTGATGATATGCAGCGTCGCGAGAAACCGGGGCACGTAGCGCGCCGTTTCGTTGGGAAGCTGCCGATAAAGATCCCAGAACCGATCGAGATAGCTTATATGCTGTCTTGAAATTACCCTCAGCACTCTGCCCTCACCGCAATTGTAGGCAGCGAGAACAGTGAGCCAATCGCCGAACATCTCATGAAGGTCTTTGAGATAGCCTATGGCAGCCTGCGTAGATTTCTCCACATCCATGCGTTCATCCACCCAGTCGTCACGGTTTAAACCGTATTTATAGCCCGTGGAAGGTATAAACTGCCAAAGCCCGAGGGCACGAGCACGGGACAGAGCTAATACCTTGAACCCGCTCTCCACGAGGGGAAGCCAGGAAAGCTCTTCCGGCAACCCCGCGGCCTTTAACGCCTTCAAGATAATGGGACGGTATGTTACGGCACGTTGGTAGGATTGAATGAAAAACTCCCGTTCTCCATTCTGAAAGCTTCGTATTTCCTTTTCCACATCAGCATTCATAGCAAGATGAACTTCACTGCGTTTGCCGTTTGTCGCCGTTTGCCGGGAACTGTATACGGCGAGAATCCTCTTGGAGATCAGCAAGCGAAGATCGTCTTTCTGCCTGGAAATATCCGGATCGCCATTGGTCTCCAAGAGAAGCGAATAAGCCTGATCAAGCATCTCGATTGCATTTTCAATGTCGCCCTTGACCCAGTAATCCTGGGAACTATTGAGCAGTTCGAGGGCAAAGTCCATCATGTCCCGTTCGTTTTCTTCCTGATTTTTCTTAGATGCAATTCCGGCAGGCTTAACGGCGCCTTCCGTTATTGAAAGCGATTGCGCTTCGGTTCTTGGCTTATTTTTATTATCAACCGCTTCATGTTCAGCGCGTGCAATCATTTTCTCAAGTGTTGGTCTACTTTCAGATGGAAAAACGGAACGGCTAAGGGGTATCTCCGGTATGTTGTATGCGTGTGATGTGCCGATAACGTACGGTGATTGCAAAGGGAACATGCTGAGAACTAAACAAGCCGGGAAGTAGACCTTAAATCTTGACATCGGCGACATCTCCTTTGTTGCGGTTATCAGGGAAAATAGCTGTTTAAGGGGCTTAATGTGGTATTAAACGCCTATGCCAGACAGGTATACGAACATGAGAAGATAGGGACGTATATCATAGTTATCACCTTTTCTATACGAATTTTTCTGTTCGGCGGGAAGGCATCGCAGGGCATCGTTACCTGAGGAGATACGCTTCTATAAAATCATCGATGCCGCCATCCAGTACCCGATCAACGTTCCCCGTCTCTAAATTTGATCTATGATCCTTTATCATTTTGTAGGGATGAAGCACATAGGAACGGATCTGGCTTCCCCAGGCAATGTCCTTTTTCGTTTTATTTAATTCATTGGTTTTTTCGTTTTGCTCCTGCAGTTTACGTTCGTATAAACGTGACTTCAGGTATTTCATGGCCATCGCCTTATTTTTATGCTGAGACCGCTCATTCTGGCACTGCACTACAATACCCGTCGGCAAATGAGTTATCCTGACCGCGGAATCAGTCTTGTTCACATGCTGCCCACCGGCACCGGTAGATCGGTATGTGTCTATCCGCAAGTCCTTTTCGTCGATCTCGACAACGATTTCCTCATTTACTTCCGGATACACAAAAACAGATGCAAAAGAGGTATGCCTGCGTGCGCCCGCGTCGAACGGCGAAATACGCACCAGCCGGTGAATGCCGATTTCCGCTTTGGCAAAGCCGTATGCATATTCGCCCTCTATGGTTACGGTAACGCTCTTTACGCCCGCTTCATCGCCGGGCAAGTAATCAATGATCGTAGCAGTGTATCCCTTTTTTTCCGCCCAGCGCAGATACATCCTCAGAAGCATCTCAGCCCAATCCTGAGCCTCGGTTCCACCCGCACCGGCATGGATCGACATAATCGCGTTCAGGGGATCCTGTTCGCTCCCCAGCATACTTCTGAGTTCTTCTTTTCTTACCGATTCACTGAGATTAACTAAATCCTTTTCGATCTCCTGGAGCGTCTTTTCGTCCTTTTCAGAAATGGCGAGTTCATAAAGGTCCTTGATGTCATTCAGCAGGATAAATTGCCTTTTCCAACTCCCGATAACATTTGATAGCTTTGTTTTATTTCTTAATATTTCACTCGCATTTACCGTGTCGTTCCAGAAGCCTTCCTTTAAAGTTTCTTTTTCCAGTTCTTTTATCTTATACTCCTTATTCGTGATGTCAAAGATAATTCCCGAGATGTTCGATTCTCTTCTTTAAATCAGCGATACCGGGCGCGATTCCTTCGTACATACAATCACGTTCTCCTCTTCATTGATAGGAAAATAATTACCAGCAGGGAAATAAAACAGACATAAACAAAGATGTCGCCATATACCGTATAAAACGTCGTTTCGTCAAGAAAATTAACCGATCCCGAAAGGCTCGTCCTTTCAAATAGCCCGGTATGATCATTAATCCTGCCTACAGGATTGATGATGGCACTTATTCCCGTATTCGCAGCACGAATCAGAAACAAGCGATTTTCAACCGCTCGAAAGACCGTCATGGAAAGATGCTGGTAGGGCGCGGATGTTTTTCCAAACCAGGCGTCGTTGGTAATATTGACAAGCAGATTTGCACCAAGCTTTTTATAGGTACGCCCCGATTCGGGGAAAATTCCCTCGTAGCAAATCAGAACTCCCACCTTGTGGCTATTATCAAGGGAAATGGGGGAAAACCCCTCTCCAGCCTGAAAATCGCCCACGCCGACTGCCAGCTTACTGATAAAGGGGAAATATTTCCGCAGAGGAACATATTCACCATAGGGAACAAGATGTACTTTGTCATAGCGTCCTGCAAGCTCACCTGCAGGCGACAGAAGAAATGCGCTATTCGAGTAGAGCATCAGTCCCTTGTCGTTCACACGATACCCCGGGCCCCCAAAAAGAAGCCAGTTCCCTGTTTTTTTGCTAATCTGGATAATTTCTCTATGCCTCTGATCAGAGTCCTGAAAATAAAAAGGCATTGCCGTTTCAGGCCAAACAATCACTCCGGGCACCAATGGTGCTACCCGGACGGACAGCGCGGTGTATATATCTAAGGTTGATCTTTGATACAGGGGATCCCACTTGACACTCTGATCAATATTGCCCTGTATAACCGTGGCTCCCATAGGTGGAGCCTGCGCCGTTACTTGATTCACGTATTGTATGCGCATGAGGCCGTATATGCAGACAACCACCACCACTGCCAAGCCGGCGATTAACTTCCCCGTCCGTTGTTTTGCCGACAGACTGGAGAACAGAAGGTCGTAAAAAATAGTGTTGATCCAGACAATAAGGAACGTGATGCCATAGATGCCGGCTATGTCAGCTATCTGGATAATGGGTGTATACAAATACTGCGAATAGGCAAGGTTTTCCCAGGGAAACCCGGTAAATAAATGTGATTTGGCATACTCAAGAGATGTCCATATGACCGGCGCTGCGATGAGCAATGATATGCCCTTGTTGTTGACGTATGCGACACCGGCACTGAATAAAGCAACATACAAACTAAGGTACGACGCAAGAAGAAGCATGGCGCCCACTCCTATATAAAAGGGAAGGTAGCCATAATTCACAATCACATAGATGATCCAGTAGATTACACCAATTTGAAATATGATTCCGGTTACAAAACCCAAGATTAATCCCTGGGGAATATTCTTGTCCTTCAGTGCGTATAACAACGGAACTACGGAAATCCATGCCAGTATTCCTTGACCGAATTTGGGGAACGACAGGAACAAAAGAATTCCCGACGCGACAGCTAAAAGAATATCATTTTTTTTGAGTTCTGGCATGAAGCCTCAGTCAGTTCCTCAAATGAAAACAGGGATCAGTACAATAGAATCACTGATCCCTGTAAAATGTGGCGGGGCCGATGGGACTCGAACCCACGGCCTCCGGCGTGACAGGCCGGCGTTATAACCAACTTAACTACGACCCCGTATTTAGGCTTTCTTCTGAAGTGTTTCAGCGCTTCCACACATCTGTGTGGTGTGACGACACTCCGAAAGAAATACTACTCATACATTTTTCGCCTGGTAGGCGGAACAGGACTCGAACCTGTGACATCCACGGTGTAAGCGTGGCGCTCTCCCAGCTGAGCTACCCGCCCAACGTCCATTTTTACGGTGCGTTTTCTAACAGGAATCGCTTCTCTTGTCAAGCGCTATCATATCAACCTGGCATTGCAGTTACTTATCACGGTCGCCAAACGTCGTAAAATGTCAGCGGTGATTTATCTTACGGCGCACTCTGCGCGGGTATGTTCATGGGCGACGCCGACAGGCAAACCGTCGCTTGAGTTCCATTTTTTAATTCACTTTCAGTACTATCAGCGGGAAGTAAAGCCACTTTCAGTACTTCATCAACATGCTCAACAAATATTACTTCAAGTGATTTTAAAATATTCGCAGGAACATCCGCAAGGTCCTTTTCATTGTCTTTCGGAATAATCACGGTTTTAATATTGCCTCGATGGGCGGCAAGAAGTTTCTCCTTAAGTCCGCCGATAGGCAACACCCTGCCCCTCAAGGTAATTTCACCGGTCATTGCCAAGTCGGCTCGCACTTTTCGTTTAATAAATACCGACGCTATTGATGTCGCCATAGCGATTCCTGCGGACGGTCCGTCTTTGGGTATGGCGCCCTCAGGCACGTGGACATGAATATCCATTTCCTTGTAAAAGTTTACCGACAGCCCGAATTGCTGCGCCCTTGACCGCACGTAGGTAAGGGCAGCCTGCACCGACTCCTGCATTACGTCGCCCAGCTTGCCGGTCATGACCATTTTGCCGGATCCTTGCATAATTGACGCTTCGACGACAAGCAATTCGCCTCCAACTTCCGTCCATGCCAGTGCGACGGTCAGACCGACCTCGTTTTTCCCTTCCGTTTCTCCATGCCGGTACTTCGGCACCCCAAGGTATTTTTGGAGTATCTTGGATGATATTTTGATGAGGTGGTTATTTCCGTTTGTAACAATTTCTCTCGCGACTTTCCGACAGATAGAGGCAATCTCTCTCTCCAGATTCCTCACTCCTGCCTCTCGGGTATACTGCCTGATAATGGAAAGGAGAGCCCCGTCCGAGAAGATAACGTTCTCTTTGCTGAGGCCGTTGGCTTCCATTTCCTTGGCCACGAGAAATTTTTGTGCTATGCGCAATTTTTCCGGCTCCGTATAGCCGGCAATGCGTATTACTTCCATCCTGTCCTGGAGGGGAGCTGGTATCGTTTGCAATACATTGGCCGTAGTAATGAACATTATGTCGGACAGGTCGTAATCCACCTCAAGATAGTTGTCGTTAAACGCATAATTCTGTTCGGGATCAAGGACCTCAAGAAGGGCTGACGAAGGGTCTCCCCTGAAATCTGAACTTAATTTATCGACCTCGTCAAGACAGAATACGGGATTGTTCGATCCCGCCTTTTTCAACAATTGAATGATCTTACCCGGCATCGCTCCGATATACGTTCTTCTATGTCCCCTGATCTCCGCCTCATCCCTCAGACCGCCCAGTGACATTCTCACAAATTTCCTGTTCGTTGCACGGGCCACGGATTTGGCAATGGATGTTTTCCCCACACCCGGGGGACCTACCAGACAGAGAATAGATCCCTTATTCTTTTTTACCAAGCTCTGTACCGCGAGATATTCGAGAATTCTTTCTTTGACCTTCTTAAGGCCGTAATGATCTTCTTCTAAAACAGTCTCGGATTCCTTGAGGGTAAATGTATTCTCTGTCCTTTCCGCCCATGGCATGTCAAGCAACCAGTCAATATAGTTTCTGCTTACCGTGGCCTCCGCTGACATGGGAGCCATCATCTGCATCTTTTTAATTTCCTGCTTGACCTTCTTGCCGGCCTCTTCCGATAACTTCTTTTGCTTCAACCTCTTTTCCAGTTCGGCAACCTCATTCCTGTAATCATCCTTTTCCCCCATTTCTTTCTGGATTGCCCGCATTTGTTCATTGAGATAATAGTCTTTCTGGGTTTTTTCCATCTGTTTCTTGACGCGTTTTTTTATCTTTTCTTCAACCTGCAGAATTTCAATTTCCGAGATCATCAGCGTGTATATCGCCTCAAGTCTGTCATTTACGGAAAATATTTCCAGTATCCTCTGTTTATCTTCAAGTTTAATATTAAGATGCGACACCACGACATCGGCAAGCTTCGAAGGATTTTCGATTGCTGCAACGGTACCGACCATCTCCACATGAACTTTTTTGCTCAACTTAAGGTACGTTTCGAATGCCTCCCGTATGCTCCTCATTAAAGCTTCTGTCTTCATCACATCGTGGTCATCGATATCGTTTATCTCATCAACTTTAACAAAAAAGAAATCGTTACCATGAAGGAATTCCTTTATCATTCCCCGCGCTTTTCCCTCGACCAGAACCTTTACTGTTCCATCGGGCAGCCTGAGTAATTGAATAATTATCCCCATGGTACCAACCGGGTAAATATCATCTTCCGAGGGATCATCCTTCTTCGCACTCTTCTGCGCGGCCATGAAAATACCTTTTTCGTATTTCATGGCAGATTCGAGAGCAGCTATGGATTTTTCCCGTCCCACAAACAGAGGAACAATCATATGGGGAAATACCACTACATCCCGTAAGGGAAGCAGCGGTATCGATACAATCTTTCCGTCATATTCCTGGTTGTTGTCAAAATTGATCATGTGATCTTATTCCTTACGGCAGTATTAAGCGGTTTCGGATTTAGTCTCAAAAAGCAAAATTGGCAGTTCACCGTTCAAGACCACTTCCTCACTAATTATACACTCGCGCACATCGGTACGTGATGGTATGTCGTACATGATGTCAAGCATCGTGTTTTCCAAAATGGACCTCAACCCTCTCGCTCCGGATTTCCGCTCCGCGGACAACTTCGCGATTGCTTTCAGCCCACCATCCGTAAACTTCAGTTTAACGTTTTCCATTTCAAACAATTTCTTATATTGCTTGATAATTGAATCTTTTGGTTCCACCAAGATCCTTACCAAATCCTCCTGTTCAAGCTCATTCAATGTCGTAATTACGGGAAGTCTCCCAATAAATTCAGGTATTAGACCAAATTTAAGAAGATCCTCCGACCGGACCTCGGAGAGCAATTCACCGACTTTTCTTTTCCTTTTACTTTTAATTTCCGCACCAAACCCCATGGAATTCAAGCCGACCCTTCGGGCAATAATGTCTTCAAGATCGTTGAAGGCTCCCCCACAAATGAAAAGTATATTCGTGGTATCCACCTGAATAAATTCCTGCTGAGGATGTTTTCTTCCTCCCTTGGGAGGGATATTTGCTATCGTTCCTTCAACAATCTTCAAAAGCGCCTGCTGAACGCCCTCTCCGGACACGTCCCTCGTAATCGAAGGGTTGCCGGACTTTTTGGCGATTTTGTCTATTTCATCGATATAAACGATCCCCTTGGAAGCTCGAGCCACATCATAATCCGCGTTTTGCAGGAGGCTTAAGATAATGTTCTCCACATCCTCCCCCACGTACCCCGCTTCCGTTAGAGTAGTGGCATCAGCAATGGTAAAGGGGACATTCAACATCTTTGCCAGGGTTTTGGCGAGAAGGGTCTTGCCCGATCCGGTAGGACCGATAAGCAGCACATTGCTTTTTTGTATTTCCACACCCTCGGTATTTATGTCGGAAAAAAGCCGGGCGTAATGATTGTAAACAGCTACAGAAAGGACTTTCTTCGGCCTTTCTTGACCTATTACATACTGATCAAGAAATTTTTTTATATCTTTAGGCTCAGGTATGCCTTTCCTCGGCTCTTCCGCAGTCCGGAGATCACTCTCCTCATCAACTATACACTTACACAGTTCTATGCATTCATCGCATATATACGCTGTTGGTCCGGCTACAAGCTTTCTCACTTCATTCTGAGTTTTTCCGCAAAAGGAGCAGAAAAGCATTCCCTGATCATCTTGATTATTTTTGCCTTTTTTTACCATACCTACCCCTATTGTTTATACGCAATCCTCACGCCCTCTTGATAATAACCTCATCAATGATACCATATTTCTTCGCCTGCTCACCCGTCATGAAATAATCCCTTTCCGTATCTGTCTTGATTTTAGAAAGGGGCTGATTCGTCAGCTCGCTCAGAATATGGTTCAGCTCTTCCTTCAAACGCAATATCTCTCTCGCCTGTATGTCAATATCCGTTGCCTGTCCTTGAAATCCTCCCAAGGGCTGATGAATAAGCATCCTCGAATGCGGGAGAGCGAATCTCTTTCCTTTTTCTCCGGCGGCAAGGAGAAGGGCGCCCATACTGGCTGCTTGCCCCATGCATATTGTAGAAACCGTCGGCTTGATATAGCGCATCGTATCGTAAATTGCCATTCCCGAACTCACATGCCCACCCGGCGTATTCAGATAAAGAAATATTTCTTTGTCAGGATCTTCGGATTCAAGATAGAGGAGTTGTGCAATGATCAGGTTTGATACATCATCATCGATCGCTGTTCCCAGAAAAACTATACGATCCTTAAGAAGTCTCGAATATATATCGAAAGCCCGCTCACCTCTCCCGTCCTGTTCAACAACCATGGGAATCAG
>CAZTLA010000050.1:0-18036 GCA_964614365.1 uncultured Syntrophales bacterium
AAATCAACCCCATTCAATCAGAAAATTCCTGCCCATTTATTGTGACAATCTACACCTCATTTCGATCAAAGACGCCGTAAGGTATAAGCCTTCCAGTTGCGACCACGGAGATCTTGCCCTGGAAGTGCATAGAAAAGACGTAGTTCCAATTGGAGTCGGACGGGTACATATCTGCATTGAGCAGACCCACATAAACAGACCTGTGGGAAGTGGCGCCCAGCTGCCCCACTGTTCGGGCAATAGGCTCAGCCATAAGCTCCGCCACGTATTGCTTGCGCTTCTCATTAAGTTTCCCCGGACCTACGGCCACAGCAGGGGTCGTCTTGATCCTTATGCTGAGTTCCTTAGACAGAATGTTGGCAAGCTGGTCTGCGGTATCAGCGGGGAAACCTTCAAAAGGCAACAAGTAAACATCAACAGGGATTGGTTTCCCTGTCTGCTCTTCCACGTAGGGCAGTTCGGGCGTGAGGCCGGTTGCTCGGAACTTGGAGTATACGTAATCGGCCCCATAACGTACGCCAACGGCCGCAGTTATTCCGACGACGATGTTTAGTAGGACCACCAAAGCAGTTCGCTTTAGGTTAAAAGCCTTAGAATCAGAACCTGTTGTACCCGCTGGTTCTATGGGTGCGGGTCGTGTGATTGCCCATTTCTCGTTCGTGGCACTAATTGAGTCTGCAAGATTTTTCCCATCCTTCACCCATTCATTTGGTACCTCGGAATATAGAAACACTCGACGAGTTTTGTCAGCATCCCATCCCAAAAAAATTCGCGCGATCATTGCATTTAAAAACCATCCAAGTAAATAACCGGAGATCATGAGGACAAGCATTACTATTAGTAAGATAACTATCAAGATTATGAAATTGGGATTATCCTTTACTGGCGCACCGTCAGGAATCCCGAGATAAGTTGATAACCAATATGCGAAAGGCCACAGAATTAGGAAGGAAGCGAACATCAGTCCGATAGGGAAAACAGCAAGCCCATACTGGTATTTCCCTCGTAAAACTTGAGATATATGCGTATTGAAAGCAAGTGAGTTCATAGTCTTTAGCCCTAACAATTTATATACTTGGTTGGTATTTTCCGAACTCTCGTGCAATCCTACTTTATTTCATGAAGAATGAAAAGAGGAAATTACATCATAATATCAATACAATTGAATTTATACCGTTGGGTATTTTATGGTAATAAAGACCAAGAATCATGTGGGTAAAATATGGGGAAAATGGCAGCAGTTCATAATGAATACTGCTTATTCGAAATAGTGCATGCCTTTGAAAATTAGAGGACCATCTCTTTCAAGGAAGCAGTTCTCAAAAATCAAATTGCTGATTTATAAAAAAGTCAAAACGGCGGAATCGCTGGCTACAAATCCTTTAGCAAGTTACAGAAAAAGTCGTTTTTGCGGACTGCTCAAAAACGTCCAGTTGCAATCCCCGATGGTTCAACAAGCTCACCATGACACGTATCAGACTGCCCTGAGCCTGTCGAAGGGAAGGATGAGGGAAACGCCGCAAATGGACATTTTTCAGCAGCCCGCTATACGGTGCAGGGGACAGACCTCCCCGGCAACAGCTCCATCTGATATTTCCTGACGGGTAATGAGCAGGACAACAGCTCGTTCCTGATTTCGCGTAAGGGGACAATTCGGTAATCCAGGGCTTGAACAGCATGAAGCAGCTCGATGAAATAACCGTCCCATATTCCGCCTTCGGCCTCGGCATGGACGGGCAGCACGTGAATGCCGCCCGTTTCAAGCAGTCCCCTGAGCTGATTGACGGCTCGGTCTACACCGATCTCTTCAAAGCAGGGGAGATCAGAAGGAATTTCCATGACACCGGCTACGGCATGGATGAAGGGCTCCTTTGCCCTCGTGCAGCTCAAATAATCGAAGTGACAATCCTTGATAACCGCCATGACCCGGTCATCAATGAGCCAGGCCGGCGCCCCAAAGGACGAGGGGGCCTTTCCCGTAAGTTCCGTGAAGGCCTCTATTCCCTTTTCGAACCATTCCTGTATCCACCGTTCGGAACGGCTCTGGAGTTCATCCTGCCAGCGCCGATGATCCCAGGCGTGGAATTGCACTTCGTGTCCCCGGTCGATTATGTCGCGGACGAGGGAAGGAAAGGAAAGGGCTATCATGGGCGATGGCAGCAGCGTCCCATAGAGAGCCGTGCGAAACCCGTAAAGACCGGGGGCATTGGTACGCAGCATTTTCTTGAGGAAGAGGGGGTTTCTGAACAACTGGAGAAGCGCCCTGCCGGAGGCATCGGGGCCGACGCTGAGATAGAAGGTTCCCCGGATCTGAAACTCGTCCAGGATATCGAGGAGGCGGGGCACACCGTGCTTCATGCCCTGGTAGGTGTCCACATCGATCTTGAGCCCCAGTATCCTGGTCATCGTGTCAGCCGATCGCTCCTTTGTTTTCCTCCAGAAACGAGTAGAGCGTCATGCGAAGCGAATCCTCAAGGCCCACCTGAGGTTCCCAGCCGAGGAGCTTTCTGGCCTTTTCAATACTGGGCTTCCGGGTATAAATGTCTTGGTAGCCTTTACCGTAGAAGGATTCGGAAGGCACTTCGCGTATCTCGGAATAGGCGCCGTCCTTCCTGTGCTCGGGATGCTCCATGAAGATTTTCTTGAGAAGAGCGGCGAGCTCCTTCACGGACGCCTCGTTATAGGGATTGCCGATATTGATGATCTGGTTTTTTGCCGCGTCATTTTTGTTTTCCAGTATCTTCATCAACGCGGAGATGCCGTCATCCACATAGGTGAAACACCGTTTCTGGAGACCGCCGTCAACGAGGTTTATGGGACGCCCCATGAGCAGTTCGGCAATAAACTGAGTGACAACCCGGGAACTGCCTTCCTTGGCTACATCGAGGGAATCCAGGCGGGGACCTATCCAGTTAAATGGTCTGAAAAGGGTGAAATCCAGGTGCCCCCTCGTGCCATAGGCGTAGATAACCCTGTCCAAGAGCTGCTTGCAGCACGAATAGATCCAACGTTCTTTCTGTATCGGACCCACGACGAGGAAGCTCTCGTCCTCCTTGAATTCGGGATCGGTGCAAGCGCCGTACACCTCGGACGTGGAGGGGAATGCCACTCGTTTGTGGTATTTGACGCAGTGTCTGATGACCTGTAAGTTCATCTCAAAATCAAGATTATAGACCCCGATGGGATCCTCCACATAAAGCTTCGGTGTGGCGATGGCCACCAGCGGCATGACGACGTCGCATTTCTTCACATGGTACTCTATCCATTCCCTGTTGATGGCGATATCCCCTTCGATAAAATGGAAGCGAGAGCTGTTGAGAGCATTGCCCAGCCGGTCATCGGCAAGGTCCATCCCATAAACGCTCCAATCCGTTTCCGTCAGTATGCGGTTCGTCAGGTGATGACCAATAAATCCGTTAACGCCCAGTATCAGTATCTTCATGCAAGCACGACCCCTTCCCGGTTTTTAAAGTATTCCACAAGTTTCCTGCCGCTTAGTTTTGCGCCATCCAGTTCCACGTCCATGAGCCTGAAGCCCGCTTTCCCCGTTACGACTACCGCATCATCACCCCGAGTCTCCACCATGCCCGGCACGCCGCTTAATCCCGCTTCCTTCACCGGCAGCCCCCACCAGACAATCATCTTCCTCCCGTCCGGAAACAGGGCGAACGCACCGGGATAGGGGTACGTCACGGCACGGACGAGATTGTATATGCGCCGGGCCGGCCAGTGCCAGTTGATGCGGCCGTCCTCAGGGCAGCGTCCGCCAAAATAACTGCCCGCACTCTGTTCCTGGGGAATGCGGGGCGCCGCGCCGTTCTTTATGAGAGGCAGTGTTTCCCTGAGCAGCGCATCGGCAGCCATGCACAACTTCCCGGAGAGCGTAAATGCCGTATCGGCAAAATCAATCTCCACTGCCTTCCGCCCCACGATATCGCCCGCATCGGCTTTCTCCACCATGTGGTGAAGGGTAACCCCTGTGGTCTTTTCGCCGTTGATGAGGACCCAGTTCACCGGGCATCTTCCCCGGTAGGCCGGAAGCAGTGAGCCGTGGAGGTTGTAGGCCCCTGCCGGCGGAATGCGGAGAATTTCTCCCGCGATGAGATTGCGATAATAGAAAGAAAAGATCGCTCCCGGGTCCAGATCGGCGATCTGCCGTATCCAATCCGGGGTATTCACGGTTTCCGGGCAGAAGAGGGGGATGCAATTCTCCTCCGCCCATTTTGCCACAGAACCAAACCAACAATTCTCCCCGGGATCGTCTGTATGGGAAAAAACCGCCCGGATCTCGAAACCACCACGTTTCAGGGCATCAAGACCCGTGATCCCCATATTATGGTAGGCGAACGCGACCGCCTTCACTCTCCGCTTCCCCCGTCTCCCGAAGAATATATTTGTTCTATGACATACTCCGGCCTTTTCCGCACCTCGCCGTAGATGCGTCCGATATACTCTCCGATGATGCCAAGGGCAAAAAACTGCATACCCACAAAGACAAAAAGAATGGCAAAGAGGGTGAAAACTCCTTGTGCCGCCCACTGTGCCCCGTAGGCAAGGCGCGCGACAACCAACAGCGTGCCGAACAAGACCCCCGCCAGAGACATGACAATGCCGCCGTACATGAGTAATTTCATGGGAAAGTCCGAAAAAGAGGCAATCAGATCGAACTGGAGATTGATCAGTTTCCGTAGCGGATAATTCGATTTTCCGCCGTGCCTTTCCTCGTGCGCCACCTCGATCTCCGTGACGCGCTTTCCAAAGTAGGTGGCAAGCGCCGGAATAAACGTGGCGTGCTCGTGGCAGGTACTCATGCGCTCCACCAGGATGCGCCTGTATGCCCGCAGCATGCATCCCCAGTCCGTCATTCTGACCCCGGTTATCTTCCTTGCGATGATGTTGATGAGCTTGGAGGGCAGAATACGGAAGAGGGAATCCTTGCGCCCTTTCCGGATCGTTCCCACCACATCGTATCCCCCCTCTTCCATGACACGCACGAGTCTCGGGATCTCTTCCGGCGGGTTCTGCAGGTCTGCATCCAGGGTGATCACGATTTCGCCCCGGACCTCCGAAAAGCCGGCCAGAATGGCTGCGTGCTGCCCGTAATTTCTCGTCAGCTCGATCACCTTGACATGGGGCTCACCGCTGAAGCTCTTCAGGATTGCAAGTGAGCCGTCCCTGCTGCCGTCGTCAATGAAGATAATCTCATAGCTCTTTTTCAGATTTTCCATGACGGGCCGGAGGCGTTCCATAAGCACGCGAAGGTTTTGTTCCTCATTGTAGACGGGGATAACCAAAGAGACAACCGGTACTGAAGCCATAGGTATCTTCCTATAATTTCTAACTTACTAATATCTCCCGCAGCGCCTCGCAGACGTAGTCGGCATCTTCATCGTGCATGCCGGGAAACAGCGGCAGGGAGAGAATCCTCTCCGCGGCACGTTCGGTTTCCGGCAGCGTTCCTTTTTTCGTTCCGTAGCGCTCCTTGACGTAAGACAAAAGGTGACACGCCGGGAAGTGGAGGCCGTATCCCACGTTATACCGGGACAACTGTTCCATAAGAGAGTCCCGGCCCATCGAGAGAACCTTGACGACAAAGATATGCCAGGCGTGGGTGTGTTCATAAGCCGGAGCAGCCGGTAATTCCAAGCCAGGCACGTCCTGGAGTCCTTTCCGGTAAAGAGCGGCAAGCTCGCTTCGGCGTCTGTTGAGTTCGGACAGTCGGGAAAGTTGTGCCAGCCCGATGGCCGCCTGGATGTCCGTCAGATGATGCTTGAATCCGGGCGCCTGGATGTCATAGTCCGGATTGCCGCCCTTCCCGTAGCGCTTCCAGGCATCACGCTCAATGCCGTGGAATCTCAAACGTCTCAGGTTGTTTTCCAGGCCGTCGTCGTTATGCGTGATCATTCCCCCTTCGCCGCTGGTTATATTTTTCATGGGATGGAAGGAAAATATGGCGATGGCGCCGAAACCACCCGCGTGGGCGCCCTTATAATACGTGCCGGCGGCATGCGCTGCATCCTCTACCACGGCGAGATGATGCTTCGTGGCAATATCCCGTATCCTGTCCATATCCGCCGGGATGCCCGCGAAGTGCACGGGGATGATGGCTTTTGTCCTGGAGGTAATCTTGTCTTCGATAAGGTTCGGATTGATATTCAGCGTTCCATACTCCACATCCACGAAGACCGGGAGCGCACCCAGCAGGGCAATCATGTTGATGGTGGAAGCAAACGTCAGGGAGGGGGTAATAACCTCGTCGCCTGCGCCGATGCCCAGAGCCGTGAGCGCGAGTTGCATGCCCGCCGTGCCCGAATTGACGGAAACGGCATGTTTCGCGCCGGTAAGAGAGCGGAACCCCTCTTCAAACTCCTGACAAAGAGGACCCGTAGTAAGCCAGCCCGACTTAAGGCAGGCCGTAACCCTGCCTATTTCCTCCTCGCCGACGGATGGTCTGCTCAAAGGCAAAAAATCTTCCCGGATCTTCAAGATCGGCTCCCCTCGTGTTTAACCATGTGTATCAGGTAAAACTCACCATTGTCCCATACCATGCGCAGACCCGGCGCCTCTTTTCTTAATCTCTCCACGTTTTCCTTTCGATCCGTCACGCAATAGATATCGCCCTTGTCACGAAACAGCCTGAAGAACTCGTCTGAAGTGAGGAAATAATGGGACCGTTCTTCACGGGGGAGACGTTCGCTGCCCCACCTGACCTCGCCGATATCATCAACCACGGGAGTTCTTATTTTACCATAAAAATCGATCCCGTAAAGGGACATTCCGTACTGGTATAATTCCCTGCCGGCGGGCAGGTGCGATTTGAGCGCTTGGACGACAGGATAGGCCGATTTGTAGGGCGTCAGAAAACGGGATGCGGGAAATACCACCGAACCCAGAAAAAGGGCAGAGATCACGTAAATGGACAAGAACCAGCCTGTTCTCTTTTTTCGCCGTAAAATGCCGGGGACCATAATGGCAGCAAGCTGCAGGAAAATGGGAAAGGAAACCCACGGCCACCACTCACCAAGCGACACGCGATGTTCTTTCAAAAACGCCGGCAGCATCAGCGCAACGATGAACAGAAGGGCCTGTAACATAACAGGCAGCGTGAGCAGGGTTTCTTTCGCCAGACCATCTCCCGCAGAGTCTCGCGCGTCCTGATCATCATAGTTTTTAAATATCCGTCCCATAAAAATTGCCAGGGGCAAGAATACGGGAGCGATGTAGGGAATGAGCTTGGATGAGGAAAAGGAGAAGAAAAGGAGAATGAAGCCTATCCAGGTAATGAGGAAAGACTTCCCCCGTGCATCAAAAAGCGCGCCACTCGCCACCTTTTTTGCCGCTTGGGGAAGAAACGCGCACCAGGGCATAATACCGGCGACAAGCACGGGGAGGTAATAATAGAACGGCTCGTTCCGATGATGGATGGTCGTGGTATATCGAAGAAGATGCTCCTGAATGAAGAAAAACCGGAAGAACTCTTTGTTGGCCGCCTGCACCAGGATAAGCCAGGGCAAGGAGATGGCCAGCAGAATAAGGATCCCGCCGGGAGAGAAAAGCAGACGGACCTTCCGCGCCTGTCCGGAGAAGAAGAGCCAGATGATAATAATGGCAAAGGGGAAAACAATGCCGATCAGTCCTTTCGTAAGAAAGGCCAGTGCGCTGAATAGATAAAGAAGATAAACCCACTTTCTTGTTCCGATGCCGCCGGAGACATGGCGGAAGCCGGCCCAGATGGCGAAACTGACGAACAAGGCAAGCGGCATATCCAGGATATTGATCCTGCCGAGGGCAACATGGTAAAGCGATGTGGTGAGCACGGCTGCCGCATAGAAACCCGTCCGGTTGCCATGGAGGAAGGCGCCCATATAGTACACGAGGAGTATGCATCCCCAGGCGGAAAGAGCCGCTGGAAGCCGTGAGGAAAATTCATTCTCTCCGAAAATCAGAAAAGACAGGGCGGTTGCCCAGTAACCGAGCGGCGGTTTTTCAAAATAGACGGCGCCCTTGAGACGGGGGGTAACATAATCGCCGGAGCCGTTCATGGCGCTGGGAATGGAGCTGTAGCGGCTCTCATCGGGCTCCATCAAAGGCGTGAAAGGAAGCAGGGCCACATAAAGGATAGCCGGAACGATGAAAAGAACAAATACTTTCCCGGCAACACTGTTCATCCCTCCGACCCTCCAGTCCTGATGTTCCGTCCCGATCCGCCTGCATCGGCTCAGGAAGCAAACCGCGTACCTTCTTATTTCATACATCCCTGCTTGTCAACCGGATATTGAATCCGGCCCGTGATAGGGTGAAAGGAGACGGGAAGGTCGGGCCGTTGAAAGCAACCTCACGTCGGGGCGCACCAAAAAAAAGGGGCGCTTTCAACAGCACCCCTTCCTCAAGAGAATGACCTCTCTGATTGCTACTTGACTTATCGTATTTCAATCGTTGAGGCTTCTTTCCCGTCATGGGTCATGGTAACCTTCGTTCCCACTTTCAGATCGCCACGGGCGCCCCCCTTAACCGCGGTACGCTTGCTGCTGATTGATACTGTGACCTCCGCGCCATCCTTCGGTTTTACGGTAATTTCCTTGTCGGCAATAGCGGATACAGTTCCCTTCACTTCATCGGCCAGAGCCATCGTTCCGAAGGACAGCGTCAGCACGACCACCATGACCACCATAAGCAATCTTTTCAGCATCTTCTTTACCTCCCATGATAAGATTCAATTCCCGGGACTATCCCGTCGCCTTGGACTCTATCCATCTTTGCCTGTCCCTGTCAAGACTTTTTTGAGGCGGCAGAGGGGAGATCGCGCGTAAGCGCCGGGTACGATATCGTTTTACCGTGGCGACGCTCCATCGACAAACCCTTCCTTTGCGAGAAAGTCAAGTACCTGCTGAACCGACCGGATCTCTTCCGCCACATCCTCCGGAAATCTCAATACTTTCGTCTCGGTGCTGAATTCCGCCTCGATAGCCTCAGTGAGGTTCACCAGATCCAGTGAGTCGGCGCCCAGGTCCTCTACCAGGGAAGCCTGGGAGACGATTGATTTCTCGCTTACGGCAATCACCCCTGCAATGACACGTTTTACCCGTTCAAAGATTGTTTCCATTTTCAGACTCCTTTTCCAATTCCAGCTCCCGGACCATTTCCAGGAGGTGCGATGGTTCAAAGAAGGAGACGTGGTGATCCACATATCTCCCCGCCTTCTCATCCCATGTTCCGTCAAAGGCAGCGTGCACCCGGTCATAGACCTCCTTGACGGTCTTGCTGAACAGGGAGTACCTTTTTGTCTCGCCGGCAGCTTCCATCTCCTTGTTCAGAACGGCAACAAGACCATCCATCCCGGAAAGACTCCCGACGAGATGCATCTCGGCATCTTCCCTGCCGACCAGGGATGCGGCATAGGGAAGGTAAATGAGACCTCCCGGCGCCTCCTGTTGCTTCTGGACGCCCGTCTGATGCAGGCCGGCCTGAGTGGTGAATATCCTCCTGCCGATGATGGGAGCCTTCGAGGAAACGGGATACACCTCGGTCTCCATCAGATCCGTTATTTCGGCGAGAACCGGGAGATTGAGTCCGGGATCTCCGTACACACGGATCATGGCGGCAACCATCTGTTCGAGCGGCGTGTTGCCCGTCCGTTCGCCCAGACCGGCGAAGGAGGTATTGACCCGGTTGCAGCCATAGGTCCAGGCGGCGATGGAGTTGGCGGTAGCCAGGCCAAAGTCGTTGTGGCCGTGGAACTCCAGCTCCGCTCCGGTCTCCTCAAAGAGGGCGGCGATGAGCCGGGGAATCCCGAATGGAAGTCCGGCATGGGGGTCCGGGACGCCCCAGCCCAGGGTATCGCAAACACGGAAACAGGCAAGGCCCTCGGTCTCCTTCATTACTCGCCTCACAAACGGGATGACCCAGCCGTGGATATCAGCCTTGGTGGCATCCTCCAGATGAACCCGGGGACGGACGCCGCTCTCCACGGCGGTCATGATCGTTTCCAGGTACTTCTCGACGGCCACCTCCTTGGAGCGGAACTGGAGCTTGTCGAAGATATGGTGGTCCGAGGCTGAAGCGAGCATCCCGGTCTCCTTGACGCGGCCCTGGGAAAGCTCCACCATGAGCTTGATGTCCTTGGGGGTTGCCCGCGTCCACGTCGTCACCCTCGGGTACTCGTATCCGCGCTCCAGCATCTTTTCCAGCACCCAGCGGTCCCGCTTCTGATAGATAAAGACTTCCAGATTTTCGATGCGGCCCGTCCCATTGTCCAGCCGGTGGAGGAGGTCGAAGTACCGAAGCTTGGTTTCATGGGGGAAGAGCGCAACCAGGGGGTCCTGCGTCCCATCCCGCAAGGTAGTGTCGGTGATCCGCTTGGGATGGCTCCTTGGTGATGCCGGGGGGATGGCGGCAGGCGTACCGGGCTTCAACTCGGCCGGCGGAAATTTGCCGTCGTAGTTGTAGTAGACACGATCAGGATTGATTCTCTCTTCCGCCATCGCTTCCTCCTTTTCTCTTAACCGGGGACAGGACACTCGGGTCTCCACGTCGTGTAACGGACCGTCAATCGTCTTCGAGCGTGCTCGTATCTCCTTCGGGCAGTCCCAGCTCCCGCGCCTTGAGCAGGCGCCGCATGATCTTGCCGCTGCGGGTTTTGGGAAGCGATGGGATGAAATCTATCTCACGGGGCGCCACTGCCGCGGCCAGCTTTTTCCGCGCGAAAGCCATGATATCCCGGCGCAACTCCTCGGTGGGCTCGTGGCCGTCCCTGAGGGCGACAAAGGCCTTGACCACCTCGCCGGCCATGGCATCGGGCTTGCCGATGACCCCCGCCTCCACCACGGCAGGATGCTCGATAAGAACACTTTCGACCTCGAAGGGGCCGACCAGGTGTCCGGCGGTGTTGATCACGTCGTCGGCGCGCCCCACGAACCAGAAGTATCCGTCTTCATCCATGCGCGCGCGGTCGGCGGTGATATACCAGCCCTTCCGGAAGCGCGAGTTGTACATCTCGTCGTTGTGCCAGTAGGTGCGGAACATGGACGGCCAGCCGGGACGGATCGCCAGATTGCCCTCTTTGCCCGCGGGCTCCCGGTCATAATTGTCATCCAGGATCGCGGCCTCAATACCGGGGATCGGTTTTCCCATCGAACCGGGGCGGACATCCATCGCGGCGTAATTGGCGATGAGCATGGCGCCGGTCTCCGTCTGCCACCAGTTGTCGTGAATCGCCTGCTTGAAGACCCTGAGCCCCCAGACGATAGCTTCGGGATTAAGCGGCTCTCCCACGCTGTTGACGTGACGCAGGCTGGAAAGATCGTATCGCGCCGGAATCTCCTCGCCCGCCTTCATGAGCATGCGAATGGCCGTGGGGGCGCTGTACCAGACCGTGACCTTGTACCTCTGAATAAGCTCGTACCAGGCGCTTGCTTTGAATCCCCCTTCGTAGATCAGTTGCGCGACGCCGTTGCTCCAGGGGGCGAACATGCCGTAGGACGTACCGGTAACCCAGCCCGGATCGGCCGTGCACCAGTAAAGGTCGTCGGGGTGAAAGTCGAGGACCCACTTGCCCGTGGCGTAATGCTGGAGCACCGCCAGGTGGCAGTGCGCCGCCCCCTTGGGCTTCCCGGTGGTCCCGGACGTGTAGTGCATCACCGAGTAGTCGTACATACTGGTCCGCGTTATCTCCAGTTCCGGCGAGGATCGCGACATGAGCCCGTCGTAGTCCAGGTCTTTCCCGACGAGGGGTTCCGGGTCCCGCTGATTCTTGTTCACCACGATGATGTGCTCAAGTTCGGGCAGATCGGGGAGAATATCGGCGATACGACGGCGCAGGGCGGGTTGCGTCACCAGGACTTTGGCGCCGCTGTCAAACACGCGGTCCTTGACCGGATCGGGGCCGAATGCGGAGAAGAGCGGACCGGCCACGGCGCCTATCTTGAGCGCCCCAAAGATTGCAATGTAGAGCTCGGGCACTCGTTCCATGAACAGGAAAACCCTGTCCCCTTTTTTAATCCCCAGCGTCTTGAGCACGTTGGCAAACTTGTTGCTTTCCTCCTTGAGCCGGCCGAAGGTGTAGGTTTCCTTTTCACCCTCCTTGCCTTCCCACAAGAGGGCAGGCCGGCCGGCCCCTGTGCCCTCCGCATGGCGGTCAATACACTCGTAGGCCATGTTGAGAAAGCCCCCCGGAAGCCACGTCAGCTCCTTTTGCATGCTCTCCCAGACGGCACATCCCTGTTCGCCGGCAAAATCGACAAGGTTGGGCCTCACCTTCAGGTCTTTCACTTTTTGTTTTTTGATAATCTGATAGTCCACTTAGGCTCCTCCTTTTTAAAAAATAGCGAAACGCCGTTCCCCCCGAGCGCCACTACGATCAACGCTCATCTACGGCCTTTCTATTTTTCCCCTGCCCACGTTACGGCAGTATTTTCCCGTGCACCGTTGAAATAAATAGTAGAAGCTTTTTCATTGAGAGGATTTTTTTGGAGGAGAAGTGAATATATAATAATAGCGCTTATGTCAAGAATATTTAAGGAATACCGCGAAGGAACGTTGCATCGCAAGGGCAGGGGGACTGGGTAACTGATTCTGTATTGAAGCTATGTTTTCCGTTTGTGTATGGCGATGTTCTTCTTTTTTTCAATATGTTGCATTATTTCATCCATATCGAATCGCCAGGAATCACCTATTTTGAAACCCGGCAACTCCCCCTCTGCAACCAACTTGCATATGGTTGATTCTGTTAATCTGAGAAACTGAGCTATCTCTTTTGTCGTCACTATATTTGCCATGACTGAACGCCTCTTTTCTTACTTTTCATCTATCTATTGTACAAAGGCTGCTCCTTCACCAGATTTCACCGCTTTGAAGAAATCACATTGACTGCAGTTCATCATTTTTTCGGCAAAGGTTCCCTGGACTTTGCCGCCGCAGAGCGTTCCGGCAACCTTCCAGCAATAGCGCCCGGCTGCTTTGCCGCCGTTCTTCCCCATGTTCGTGAAGTTTGTAGAAGCAGGACAGGAGCCTAATTCTTTCTCTTTTGCTCCTCCCGGTTCACGTCCGCACCTCTTGTGTTCCCAGCAATTAGTTTTCGTCATTACCGTAATCTCCTTTTTTATAATGAACGGTCTTCCGTACCTTGCCTCAAATTTATCAAATTAGTGATAAACATGGCGTTTCGATCATTATCGGCAAATTCTCGTTAAACTTTAGAAACAGTTCGGTCGCCTCTCTGCTCCGAGAAGATAATGATCTTAAGTTTAATTTTGAAGTGCCGATAACGCATTTAAGAAGCAGGGGACTCTCCCGGCAGGGGAAGCGCGCTGAAACAGCGAGAAACAAAAAGCAGAAAGAGAGGAAGGTCATGGATACCATCGTTTACCCCAGGTATACACTGGTGGAAAAAATTATTATGGGTCTGCTATCCCTGATTACGTGGCCGCTGCAATGGATTGTAGGCAAAACGAGGGGAAAAATACGCGAACTGGATACGGAGGAATTGGAAAACTGAAAACCATCTTTCCCAGACAGTTCATTTTTGATGCTCTCGTCAATTATGCTTCCCGATGAACCTACCCAGTCTCTGTAAAAGATTTTCCCTGCCCAGAATGAAAGCTATTCGGTCCAGTTCGGGGCCGTGTAGAGAACCGGTGATCGCCGCCCGAAGTGGCAGGTACAGTTCCCGCCCCTTTACCCCGGATGCCTTGCGGACCATTCTGACCGCGGCATGATAGAAATCATCATCCGGCAGGTTGTCCGACATCAGCGCATCGTAAAATAACTTTACGACATTCCATGCCTTTTCCTCATTGAGGAGTGCCGCCGTTTCATCGGAGATTGTATAACGGTCGTCAGTGAAGAGATCAAGATATTCACCGATATCGGCAAGGAGCGCCAGGTTGCCCTGCACCGCGGCCACTACGGATCGGAGCCGCTCACCGTCAAGGGTATCGTAGTCGTAACCGGCTTTCCGGATAAACGGGGCCAGGACCTCCGTCAGCTTCTCAACGCGGTAATTCCTGATATAGATGCTGTTCATCCATTTGAGTTTATCCTCATCAAAGACTGCGGAAGCTTTGCCGGTTTTCTCCAGCGAAAATTCATGGATAATCCGATCGGGAGAAAATATCTCCTGCCCCTGGCCGAAGGAACTGCCCAGCAGCGAGAGATAGTTTATGATGGCCTCCGGCAGAAATCCTCTTTCCCGGAATTCACGAACGGAAACCGATCCATGCCGTTTGCTCAGTTTGGCGCGATCCTTGCCGGTTATCAGTGAATGATGAGCAAAAACAGGGGAGTCAAAACCAAGTGCCCGGTAAAGCAGAATCTGGGACGCCGTATTGGAAAGATGATCTTCCCCCCGTATGACGTGGGTTATCATCATAAGATGGTCGTCCACGACCACGGCAAAATTATAGGCGGGCGTCCCGTCGGAGCGCATGATGATAAAATCGCCCAGGGCATCGCAATCAAACTTCATTGCTCCGCGGATCAGATCGCTGAATTCCACCTGGCCTCTTCCGACTTGGAAGCGGTATGCCGGCGGGCCGCATTTCCGTTCCTTCTCCGTTCTTTCTTCATCCGTCAGATCCCGGCATTTTCCCCGGTAACGGGGCGGCATCTTATCCGCAATCAGGTCTGTCCTTTCCGCCGCCAGCTCCTCCGTCGAGCAGTAGCAGGGATAGGCTAACCCGGCTTCCCGCAATGTATTCAGATAGGTCTCGTAAATGCCCGCCCGCTCCGACTGGCGGTAGGGCCCGAACCGGCCGCCCTTTTCCGGCCCCTCGTCCCAGTCAAGGGTAAGCCATTTCAGGTCTGCAAGAATGTTCTGTTCATAAACCTCGGATGTCCGCAACCGATCCGTATCTTCGATCCGAAGAACGAAATCGCCCCCGTGGTGCCTGGCGAAAAGCCAGTTGAAGAGGGCGGTTCTTGCGTTGCCGATATGGAGTTCACCTGTGGGTGACGGCGCAAATCTGACTCGCGGCTTCGATCCGGTCATGTATCATCCTGTTCTCTCACGGTAACGGCGGCAAACGCGGCGATGCCTTCCTCGCGTCCCACAAATCCCATGCCCTCGTTCGTCTTCGCTTTGATATTGACCCGTTCAGGAGGAATCGCCAGTGAGCGGGAAATGTTGAGCACCATTCCCTCCACGTATTCCCTCATTCTCGGTTTTTCCATCAATACCGTCGCATCCAGGTTATTGACGGAAAATCCCCGCTCCTTTACCAGGATGGCCACCCGATCAAGCAACGTGAGACTGGATATGTCTTTATAGGCGGGGTCCGTGTCGGGGAAATGGACGCCGATGTCGCCCGCGCCGATGGCGCCGATCAAGGCATCGCAAACGGCGTGGAGCAATACGTCGGCGTCGGAATGACCGCAAAGCCCCTTCCCGTGCGGTATTTCCACGCCTCCCAGAATCAGCGGCCGGCCCTTCACCAGCCGGTGACTGTCGTAACCGAACCCTGTCCGCATCAATCCTTCCGCCCTTTTCGTCTTTTTATAAGCGCCTCCCCGATCAGGAGGTCGTCCTGCGTGGTTATTTTTATGTTATCATAAGACCCGCGGATCATCTTCACCGGCACCCCTATCCTTTCAACGAGAACTGCGTCATCGGTTCCCGTGAACTTGTCCGCACAGGCCTTTTCGTAGGCTTTTTTTATTACGTGCCGCTGAAAGGCCTGCGGCGTTTGCACGAGCCACATACTATTGCGGTCGAGCGTCTCACAGACCAGGTCGCCGTCGCCGACCTTTTTCACCGTATCCTTTGCCGGGACGCCGATGACCACAGCCGGGAACACCTTCGCGCCTTCGACGGCCAGGCGGATCAATTCTCCGGTGACAAAGGGCCGGACGGCATCGTGTATGACCACGATGTCGTGTTCTTCTCCCACTGCCTGAAGACCGTTCCTTACCGAATCCTGCCTCTCCTTGCCTCCCGCCAGTACGTGAGTGACTTTGAACAGGTGGTGCCTGCCGCCGATTATTTCGCGCACCGCGGTAACATCGTCGGGCGGAACAACGAGGAATATCTCATCAACGAGGGGGGATTCCTGGAATATTTTCAAGGTGTGAATGAGGATGGGAGTATCGTCCAGCAGGAGGTACTGTTTGGAAACAGCGCCTTCCATGCGCCGCCCGAAGCCTCCTGCCGGAATGATCGCCGCAGTCTTCATACATGTCCAACATAATAAAAAAGCCCGGCGCCTTGCGGCTTACCGGGCTGAAAATGGTATTATTGCCTCATACCCGTTTCGGTGCTTTTTTTCTCGCCGGATACTTCTTTCAACTCCGAAAATATCATCCTCCCGGCAGTAGTCTGGAGAACACTGGTCACGGTAACGGTAACAGTTGATCCTACGTATTTCTGCGCGTGGTCCACGATGATCATGGTTCCATCATCCAGATATCCTACGCCCTGCCCGGGTTCCTTGCCCTCCTTGATGATTTTCAGGGTCATGTACTCGCCCGGCAAAACCACCGGCCGCAATGCGTTTGCCAGCTCATTCACATTAAGAATCTTTACGCCTTGCAGTTCGGCAACCTTGTTCAGGTTGAAGTCATTGGTCACGATCTTGCCGTTCATTTTCTTGGCAAGGGCAACCAGCTTGGCGTCAACCCCCTTGATTTTGGGAAAATCCTGATCCACGATCTCGATATTGATTCCGGACATTTTCTGCATCCGGTTCAGAATATCAAGCCCTCTCCTTCCTCGCGACCGTTTCAGCGTATCCGATGAATCGGCGACGTACTGCAACTCATCGAGCATGAAACGCGGCACGATCAGATTCCCTTCGATGAAGCCCGTATCACAGATATCGGCGATCCTGCCATCAATGATTACGCTCGTGTCAAGTATCCGGTAATCACCGCCTCCTTTAACGGAGACAAAGGGCAGCAGGTGAAATTCATCGATCTTCTTGGAACCGAGGACCAGTCCGAGATAGCCCAAGACAACGGTCAGCAGCGTATATATCCAGGGAACTACATGCTGCTTTTCCATGATGTTGCTGACAAAACTCAAGCCATAGGCCAAAAGAAAAGCAATAACGAGACCGATCATCATGCCGGCCACTCCGCCGAATATGATCCGGAGGGCAATCTTGCGGATGGCTTGTTCAATCTTTATAACAAATAGGGCTATCAATAATCCGAACATTAATCCGATGAGTGACCGCGGAAAACCGTAGTAATTATCCGCAATAAAGTATCCGCTTGCCGAACATGCCAAACCTAAGAGAAACCTTCCTATCACGTATATCACCTCCTTTCTTTAAGAATCTTTTTCCTAAGCATACCCCCTCCCGCGGGAGGACCAACGATAGTCCTGCATTAAGAAAGGGGCTGCTGCATAACCTTCGATTTCTCCAAAAATCAGCATCTGTATTCAGTTTTAAAAGAGCCTCCGATATTATATATTCTACGGGATTACTGGATGGGAAAAATGGTATTCAAGTCCTGCTCTATCTTTGTCTCCTCGGAATTACTGGCAACGGATATTTCTTTTACGAGCAGATTTTTGGCCGTATCCATCATCTTTCTCTCGCCAAAGGAGAGATTCTTATCAACCTTCAAAATGAAAAGATCTCGCAGGACACTGGCAATTTCAAATACCGACCCTGTCTTTATTTTTTCCAGATATTCCCGATAACGCTTGTTCCACGTCTGTTTGTCTATGGTTACATCCTTGTTTCTGAGAATTTCATATACTTTGGGGATTTCTTTTTTGGTGATGACCTCCCGCAAGCCGACGGATTTGGCACTGTCTGTGGGAATCATGATTTTCATGCCGTTGCCCATGATCTTCATGATATAGAAATTCTGTTTATTGCCCATAACTTCGCGGCTCTCGATTGCCTCGATAATCCCGACCCCCTGTGCCGGATATACGGCCAAATCGCCTATTTTAAACATTTTCCCCCTCAATGGACTATATTTGACCTTGAATGTCGGATTCTATCACTATTGGAACGGATAGTCAACAGGAATGAAGGCCCGTAATCCACCACCAACTTTTGGATGGACGGGTTTTTCGTACTTTGAGGACGC
>CAZTLA010000051.1:0-18011 GCA_964614365.1 uncultured Syntrophales bacterium
TGAGGGGCAACGTCCATGTCCTCTGGTCGGCCGCTACCGTCCTTGCCACCGGGGGTGCAGGCGAAATATTCTTGAGGACCAATAATGCTCCGGGCAGCATGGGGGATGGCTTTGCCTTTTGCTACGAAGCCGGTCTTCCCATCGTGGACATCGAATTAGTCCAGTTCTATCCCACAACCTTCGGCAAGCATGGAGGCAGATTGTGGTCCTACGAGGTGATCGTTGGCCGCGGTGCAACGTTGCGCAATTCCCTGGGAGAGGATGTGCTGATCAAGCATAACCTCAGGGATTTAATGATCATGACTCGTGACAAACTGGCACGGGCCATAATGCAGGAGATCCTGGCGGGCAACGACATTGAAGGGTGCCTTCGGGTGGACTTGAGCACGGTACCGGAAGATAAGAAGGAGAAGGTGCTCCAGGTAATCAAGACGCAGCGCTATCCGGCGGAGGCCATGGTAGCTCCGGCGGCTCACTACTTTATGGGTGGGGTGGTGATAAACCGAAATTGCGAAACGGGCATGAAGAGACTTTTTGCCGCCGGTGAAGTCTGCGGCGGCATCCATGGGGCTAACCGCCTGGCGGGAAACGCCCTGACCGACGTTTTTGTTTTCGGCGCGATCGCCGGCCGGCAGGCGGCCCTGGTTGATCCGGGTCAACGTAGGGAAATCCCCGCCCTGACGAAGGAAGCCCGGGACAGGCTGGAACAAAGAGGCAATCAGGGAGAGGAGTCTCTTGAAGAGCTGGAAATAAACCTGCGCGGGACGATGTGGGAAAAGGCCGGCATTGTGAGGAGCGCAAAAAGCCTGAACGCGGCGCTGGCGGAGGTTAACGCGGGTCGAGAGCGACTGACAAGGGTCCGGGTCGCCGGTGCTGCTGACTTGATCAAACTGACAAAGCTGGAGAACATGTTCCTGGTGGCCGAAATGGTCTGCCGGGCAGCTCTTCTCCGGACGGAGAGCCGGGGGGCGCACTACCGCACCGATTATCCGGAGGAAAACGACCGGGAGTGGCTGAAGAATATCGTGATAACCAGGAAGGCCGACAGGATGGTGCTGAGCGCCAGGCCGGTGGCCTTTCCCATCATCCCGCTTCCCGTCACCTAAACTTCAAATCCCCGGACTAAAGGACTAAATGGGGATGGTTCTGATTATCAACAGAAAAGCAGAAGCCCCCGGGCGTTAGTCCGTGGATGTGCGTTCCTTTCAGATTCCTCCCCCTTGGCGGGGGAGGTTAGGTGAGGGTGGCTGATATGCTGCTCACCCCCCCCCGTACCCCTCCCGTAGAGGGAGGGGTAGGACGTAGGACGGAAAAAGGGACGTCCCCTTTTCCTTTAGTCATCGCATTATGTCCTTCAATGCGCCTGAGACTCATCCACCGAGATTTCTATTCCCCATGCTCCGGTGTTGTCGTCCAGACGCTCGTCGTTGACACAGACCTCAAGGTGGCCACCCTGATTCGTTGTAAAGTTCATATCGGTTCCGCCTTGCACGACCTGTTGACCAACGCGGAAAACAAGAGAGTACTTACGAAACCCCGGAAATGAAAAGCTGGCCGGTGCGATCGAATTTGGCTCGCCGTCGGCATCATAGATGCATCCGCTAAACCAACAGCCAAAGTTTATCTTAACATTTGGGTCGGGATTGGTCTTGATTGCCACCCTCGTATTCGAACGAAGAGGGGTATTGACGTTTGGCACCGTGCTGCAAGCACTCGTTACCGGTGGTTGAGTAAAGGGTTGAGTAAGACCGAGCCAAAAATTCGCGTGAGCACGTCCTCCTGTTGTTTTCAAGACGTTGACGCGCAGCGTTTCCTCTCCTTTGCAATCAGAACCGTTAGAATATGCCCGGACTGTTTTCGGGCCAGGCCACCCCCCATCATACCTACATTCAATCTTGAGCGGCGTATCAGTAGGCGGTTGGCCGAAATCCTGGGAATAGCCGTGAGGCGTCCCACTCAATCCGTTGCCGCATTGCAGGAACACCTCATTGCACATCCCCTTGCCCCGCACATTGAACCAGACCGGCTGATTATCCGAAACACCGCAGACGTTGGGGGTTACACTCGTATTGCATACTATTGGCTGAGTCGGATGAAGCTCGACCTTGCTTATAAACCCCTTGGCACACCCCGCCAGAAATATAGCCGCAATAACCACAAGAACCCATCGAACAGCCCCTTTCCCCCCACCAACATCCCGAACGCTCGAACTAAACTCGGAAATAATGTCCATTTGCTTCCTCCTTTCTCGCTAACAAGTTATTCCCCCCTCCGCTTCGAGACTGTCCGGCAATTCACGACACCGGACGCTCGGATCAAACTCAAGCGGCTGTATCCGAATTTATAAGCGTTACTCAGCGCCCGCCTTTAAGCCTTCAGCGCCAGATCCGCCCCCGCCGCTTGAACGGCCTCGATGATTTTCTTGTAACCCGTGCAGCGGCACAGGTTGCCGCTCAGGGCCTCCTTGATTTCCTGCTCTCCCGCGCGGGGATTTCTCTGTAAGAGCGCGCTGCCGGACATCAGCATGCCGGGAGTGCAGTAGCCGCACTGCACCGCACCGTGCCGAACGAACGCTGCCTGCAGAGGATGCAATTCCCGTCCACGGGACAACCCCTCGACCGTTGTGATCTCGCGGTTCCCCACCGTGGCCGCCAGCACCAGGCAGGCATTGACCGGCACCCCTTCGAGGAGAACGGTGCAGGTGCCGCACTCGCCCTCGCCGCATCCCTTTTTTGTCCCGGTCAGACCGAGATCCTCCCGCAGCACGTCCACCAGGAGGCGGTCTGCGGCTACTTCAAGCGCATGGTCCTCGCCGTTCACCCGCAGGTTGATGCGGGTCGAGCGTATCGGTTTTGCCTTCCTTCCTTCCGGCGGCCGCTCGATGACCCGTGCACCGATTTCCGAAAGCGCAGTCGGGACATCCACGTTCACCGCTTCCTGCCGGTCCGCCGCCCGCCGCACCGACCGCCGGAACAACACCTTAACCATCTCCCGCCGGTAATCCGCCGAGGCGCGATGGTCGTCCACGGGGCTGCATTCCGCCGCCGCCGCCCGTGCCGCCTGTTCCATCGTCTCGGGGGTCAACGCGTGACCCGTCAGCGCCGCCTCCGCCTGCCGTGCCCGGAGGGGCGTGGGCGCCACGGCCGCAAGGCCGATCCTGCATCCCGTTACCACATCCTTTTCCATCCCCAGAGACACGGCCACGCCGACCACGGCAATCTCCATCGCCTTGCGCCGTCCCAGTTTGAGGTACGCCGAGCGACGGGCCGGTTCCGGCAGGATGATGCCGCTTATGATCTCGCCCCGTTCCAACACGGTGCGTCCCGGACCCAGAAAAAATTCCTCCACCGGCAGCATCCTTGTCCCTCCGGGCCCGGCGATCTCGATGCGGGCGCCGAGGGCAATGAGGGCGGATGCGGCATCCGCCGCCGGAGAGGCGTTACCGAGATTGCCGCCGAGGCTCCCCAGGTTGCGTACCTGCGGCGCGCCCACGGACGCACAGGCATCCGCCAGGAGGGGATACCAGGACCGGAAATAGGGGGATCGGGCCACGGCGCCGTGGGTTACCAGCGGACCTGCCCGCATCGCTCCCGAAGATTCCACGCTGATGTCGTCGAGCCCCAGACCGTCCAGACAGACGAGGACCGGCGGTAAAGGAACCCCGCGCTCTTGTCCGGACAGGATATCCGTTCCTCCGGCAAAGGGACGCGCCCCTTTCTTCTTTGCCAGCAGACTGCATGCCTCTTCCACGCTGTAAGGACGATAAAGTTCCAGACCCATCTTAAGCTCCCTCCCTGTTCTTGAGCGCACGCCAGACCTGCTCCGGCGTCAGGGGTAAATCCGTCATCTCACCCCCGTTGCATCCTCGAGGGCGGCCGCACATTATTTACTTCATTTCCGGCATTACCGCCACTTGATGTGCCCACTTGATGTGCCAGGACTCTTTTCCCGCATTCTTATCAAGACAAACAATTCCGGCAGTCTGGAACAGGATAATGGTTTTATCTGTTGTTGTTTCGATGTTTTTTCAAAAATCTCGCAAGCTGTTCTTTTCCGCCGTCCGTGATATCTATGAATGCAACCCCCAGCCGACAGGTGAATTCGGATACGTCACGGGCAATGTCATACCATTGAACCTCTCCGATTGCCATCAACGGCGGCTCTTCCGGAACGAGCTCTATGCTGAGATGTAAACGGTTTTCCCGCGCAAAAGGACGTCCTGAAAGCAAATTGACGCCATCCACCTCAATGGACTTTGTTTGGAGACAGATCCCGCCCTCCGAAATATCTCGGCTTTTGATATGCAATCGATGCAGGCCTTTTGGCGCCCCCTCGGCGGATACAATCTCGACCGTAACGTCCAGGGGGAATTCAAGGCGCTGAAATTTCCTCTTTTCCAACTCTTCAGGCATGGCTGCCTCCCATATGGATTGGTAACGCTATGACAGAATTGTCGCCCGCTTATCCCGGAATTCTCTCAATTCCTTTTCGCTCTGCAACTCGACGCGCCTCTTTACGAACCCCCACTCTTTTTACTGGCCCTTCTGATTTTCTTCCTGGCCTTTTTTGACTGAACAGGCGTCTCTGCCAATATCCTTTTTTTTAAGCCGTTCACATACTTGTCATTCGTCTCGGCTTTACTCCTTTGAGTCTTTATCCACTGCCCGATCATGAACCCTATAACGCACGCGAATAATAAATATATCCATGATTCTAACGTCATTGATGGCATATTATGCTCCGTTTGGTCAGTTCGTTTCCATCATCCGGAAACGGTTCTTTTCATTTTACTTTGCTGTTTTTATGATAACCTTGTCTTCATAAAACTCCGTGACAGATGATTTGCCGTCAGTTTTTCCCGTGAGTTTAACGCCTCTTGTTTGCAGTCCGATATCCTGCGCGCGGGTTTTTACCTGATAAACCGACCCCTTGCTTTCTGTCAAGAAGTCCTTCACCTCTGTCTCGCTTTTGAGATACGTTGAGGTAAACTCGACGGCCCTTCTTTTAGCGTCCGTCAGGGCGGCCTGTTCCATCTGCTTACGGGATTTGTCGCCTCCCACGCAGGCATTGCCTTCTACATCAGCGATGGTGGATTGAGCGGCGTAAAGCGGGGAGGAAATACCGATCAAAAGCAATAAGACGAGGGCTGTTTTCTTCATGGTGACCATCTCCATCTCGGTTTTGAGGGGATACCGCTTTCCTCGTGAATTCTGACAACATTGATGTTTCATGTCAAGAAAAGATGTGGTGCGCAGCGATCATTGCCAGGGAATTGTGACTATTTCCTGCCCCGCCAGATCGCATAACAGGGAGAAATGCTTCTTCAACGGCTTAAAATATTTTTTTTCAATACAATGCGCGCTCAACAACATCTGTGGTCATGCAGTACATTGAGTGACCGGGACCTGCACGGGGTCCCCGGTTGAAACTTCTTTTTTCGGACGTCCTCAGGCAAGAACCGTTCGCACGAGCAATGCCGTTCCGATCAGGATCAGGAGAAGGTGAATGGAGCGGTCGAAGTGCGCCTGCGGGATAATGCGGTGCAGGCGGTCGCCGAGCCAGATGGCCAGGAACGGCGCCGGCAGGCACAGGAGAAAATACCGTCCCACCGTCGGCGTCCAGAGACCACCCAAGCCGTGGCCTGCGATCACGATCACACCGGCCGGGAAAAAGTAGCCTTGGAGCGTCGCGCGGAAGCGTTCCGCCGGCCATTGGTGGAGGGTGCCGTAGATCACGATGGGAACCGTTCGTATTGTAGGCACCGCATAGGACGCCGGCAAAGAAGCCGAAAAGATAAGCCGTCGAGGCGTGGTTGCGGATGGCAAGCTTTGGCTTCAGGAGGGAGTAGAGAGAAAACGCGATGATGATAAGGGCCAAGGTTATTTTGATAGTGGTTTCATAGCTGTCTTTCAGGAAGAGAAGTCCCAGATGTGTAAAGGACCGGTCAGGCCAGGCAGGCCATGGCCGGGCGGATATTTGAATTCCCCTCGTTTCTGCTTCTCATGAGAGGGTGGGCAGTCTTAATGAACCCTGTAACTTCAAAGGAATATTACGCCAACGGCTTTTTTGAATCCGCAAGAGCGTATGAAGAGTAATGGGCCGCCGTTCAGAAAGCCTTGGCGTCCGCGTTGCGCCGAAACCATTGTCTGCAATAAATATAATTGACCTACCCCGGGGATTCGTAATATGGTAGCCGCCAATTTACCGACAAAAGGGGGCGGGATGAATAAAAATAACGGCTGGTTTTCCTGGAACAGGATCAAGGAAACCGATCCCACGCTGGTGGCGGTAACGGCCGGTCACGGGATTACCCATTGGTATCCGAGCACCTTGTTCATGATTCTGCCCTACCTGGCCAAAGATCTTGGGCTTAGCTACGGCGAGGTCGGCATTTTGATGGGATGGAACTATTTCACCAGCTTTTTTATCAACGTGCCCGGTGGGATGATCGTGGACATGGTGGGTAAAACCGGGCTTCTTCTCGGCGCATCGCTGGCCCTCACGGGGCTGCCATACCTTTTCCTCAGCGTTAGCCCCAGCTACGTCGTGGCGATGATCGCCATCACGTTTGTGGGAATCGGCAGCAATACCTGGCACCCGGCGGCTCTTTCCTTCCTCGCCAAGCGCTACCCGGAACGCAAGGGGTTCGCCATTGCCATTCACGCCATGGGAGCCAACCTGGGAGATGCCCTGGCGCCGATCGCCGTCGGTATCGCCCTTACCCTGATGACCTGGAGGCAGGTGCTGGTTTTCAACTTCTTGCCCGGAGTCATCCTGGGGTTTGTCATCTGGAGGCTTCTCATCAAGGCAGGCTCCATACGGGCGGAGGCGCAGGGGAAGGAGCTGACGTTCCCGGAGTATTGGATAGCCGTCAAGGCCATGGCGAGGAACAAAAACATCCTCCTGCTCTGCGTCTTATCCGGATTACGTTCCATGACGCAGACCGGCGTGTTCACCTTCCTGCCGCTTTACCTGGCCAATGAACTCAAATATTCCCCCGTGTTGGTCGGAACCTACCTCACCGTCGTTCAGGTTGCCGGCATTTTCGGTTCCCCCGTCGCGGGGGTCATTTCCGATAAGAAAGGGAGGCGACCCGTAATGACGGCGGGGCTCCTTTCCACGAGCATGCTGCTGGTCGCCCTGGTTGTCTTTAAGCTCGATTTCCTTTTCATCGGAATCCTGGCGTTTCTGGGTTTCTTCCTGTTTTCCTTGCGGCCCGTCACCTTTGCCTGGACGATGGATATGGCCCCCAAGAACATCGGCGGCACCGTCGTGAGCGCCATCTTCGGGATTCAATCTCTGTTTTCCGGCTTTTCGCCCGCCATCTGCGGGTTTATCGCCGACCGCTTCGGAATCCTCTTTGCCTTCTACTTTCTGGCCTTCACGGTATTTATCGCGAACTTCCTGGTTTATATGATTCCGGAAAAACCCCCGGAAGAGGCTGCGGAGGCAATTTAGCGCCGCACGCTTATCTCATCAAATCCTCTGATGTGCAGCCGGACATCTTCAGAGTGCGATATTGATATTCTTCACCTGGGTATAGGAAAGCAGCTCGTCAGCGCCTTCCTCGCGCCCGATGCCGGACTGCTTGTAGCCGCCGAAGCTGGCGCCGAGAAAATGATCGCCCGCATTGTTTATCCAGATATAACCTGCCTCGACGCGGCTTGCGGCGCGGTGTGCGATACTGAGACTCGTCGTCCAGATTGAACCGGTGAGACCGTATTCCACGGCGTTTACCTGCGTGAACATCTCTTCCTCGTCCCTCCACTTGATCACGGTGAGCACGGGACCGAAGATCTCTTCATTGGCAATCCGCATGTTCCGGTTCACCTCGGTAAATACCGTGGGTTCGATAAACCAGCCGCGGGAGAGCAGCGGGTTGTCCGGGACCTTGCCTCCGCAGGCAAGTCTTGCGCCCTCCTTCTTGCCCAGTTCGATATAGCCCATGATCTTCTCGTGCTGGGCACTGGAGATGATGGCGCCCATCGTGGTTTCCCTCTCTGTCGGAATGCCGGGGCTGTAGAGCCTGATTCTGTCGAGTACGCCCTGTATTACCTTCTCGTAGACGGCCTCGTGGATAAAGAGACGCGATGTGGACCCACAGGACTGGCCGCACCAGGTGAAATTCATGCCCTGCACCGCCCCCGCAATTGCCTTGTCAAGATCGGCGTCGGGATAGATGATGCAGGCATTTTTCCCGCCCAATTCAAGAGTCACGTGCTTGAGGCGGTCGGCGCCCGCTTTCATGATTGCGCGGCCCGTGGGCACGCTGCCGATAAGAGAAATCCTCGGCACCAGCGGATGCATTGCCAGCGCCTCGCTGCCCTCGCGGCCGGCGGTAATGATGCCGAGTACGCCCGGCGGCAGGATTCCTTCAATCAGTTCCATCATGCGATAGGCCGAAAGAGGCGCCTGGTAAGGAGGTTTCATGATCACCGTGTTGCCCGCGGCGAGAGCCGGCCCCATCTTGCCCGCGGTAAACATGAGCGGATGGTTGTAAGCCACAATCCTTCCGCAGACGCCGTAGGGTTCGCGCACCGACAGATTGACAACGCCGTCGCCCATCGGGATCGTCTCGCCTTTTGCCTCCGTCGCCAGTCCCGCATAAAATTCGATCTGCATCGCGGCCACTGCGGCATCCTTCAGCATTTCGCGGATCGGGTTGCCGCAGTTGGCCGCGTCCAGCATCGCCAGTTCTTCGGCATTGGCGCGCAGCACACCTGCGACCTTTCTCATCAGCGCCGCGCGCTCGAGCGGCTTCACTGTGCGCCATTCACGGAATGCCTTGTGCGCTGCCTGCACTGCTGCATCTACGTCGGCAGCGTTCGCTTCGGCAGCCGGTCCCAGCGATTCACCGGTCGCCGGATTCCAGGTGTCCAGATAGCCGCCTTGGGGCTTCTGCCATCTCCCCTCAAAATACAAATCACGGTGTTTTGGCAGGACAGGGGCGATCTTGGCCCTTACGTTTGCCAGCTCATCGGAAAAGTTCATTGGCGCCTCCTAAAATATCATTCATAATGGTTTGGGATTGAACCACTCTCACGGGGTTTGCAGAACTTTATGTCATTTAATAAATATTTGATTTCTTTTCTGATAAAGTATATGGAAGCAGCAAGTGTGTCAAGATTATTCAAATAATCTCTTTGGGGCCGGGATGAATAGTCATGAGCAACCCGATTATTGAAATCAGGGGCATCACGAAGAGTTATTCCGTCGTGTCTCCATCTGATTGCCGGGAAATAGTCGCAGCCGTGCAAGGGGTAAATCTGGATATCGGAAGAGGAGAATTCCTTGCGGTCATCGGCCCAAGCGGCTGCGGAAAGTCAACCCTTCTGAATATGATCGGAGGTCTCATAAAGCCGACGGAAGGCGAGATTTATGTGGAGGGCGATCTCATCTCCGGCCCCCACCCGAAGATCACCATGGTCTTTCAGGATGTATCCGTTTTCCCCTGGCGCACCGTCATGGAAAACACGGAATTTGGCCTGGAAATGCGCGGCGTGGACCGCCAGACAAGACGCTGCAAATGTCAGGAGATCATTGACCTGGTAGGCCTCCGCGGTTTTGAAAAGCGTTACCCTCAGGAACTGTCGGGCGGCATGAATCAGCGAGTCGCCATTGCACGGGCACTCTCCCTCGATCCGGACATCCTGCTTATGGATGAACCATTCGGCGCCCTGGACGAACAGACGCGTTTTATCCTGGGAGAGGAATTGTTGCGCATCTGGGGCGAACTGGGGCAGACCATCGTATTTATTACCCATAACATCAATGAGGCGGTGCAGCTTGCCGACAGGGTCGTTGTGATGAGCGCCAGGCCCGGTCGGATCAAGAAAGACGTCCCCCTGGATCTTCCCCGGCCGCGGGACTCGTCTGTGCTCGCCAGGCAGAAGTTTGCGGCCCTGGCGGGTGAGATCTGGCTGGAACTCAGAGAGGAGTCGCTCAAAGCCCTTCGCTACGAAATGGGATCGGATGAAAGACCTGCTCAGGAACCGGTCCCTGTCATTCAGGTTTGAATATATTCAGTAGGAGGTGAAGGAGATGAATGCAAAAGCGCTCAAAGGATTAGTGGTACTTGGCCTTTCGGGGATTGTCTTGTTATACCCCTTCATGAATTGTGTTCATGCCGATGAGTTGACCACTGTTCGGGTCACCGTAGGTCAGCGCGGGAACTGGGACACGACGATGGCCTTCGTCACCGGGGAAAAGGAAGGTTTTTTCGCCAAGGAAGGCATCAAGCTTGACATTTTTTATACGAAAGGCGGGGCGGAGACCCTGCAGCCGGTAAGCACGGGGAACGCCGATTTCGGCTGGGCAAACGGAACGTTCGGGGTGCTCGGAGCCTATGACAAGGGGGCGAAAATAAAAATCGTCTCCGCCAGCTTCACCGGGGTAGACGCTTTCTGGTACGTAAAAGCGGATTCGCCTTACAAGAAATTCCAGGACCTGGCGGGGAAAAAAGTCGGCTTCAGCAGTCCCGGTTCCTCTACAAATCTGGTGATATTGCGGATGGCCGAGCTGGCGGGAGTGAAATTGGAAGCGGTGCCCGTCGGCGGGATTCCCGACAATTATACAGCCGTTATGACGGGGCAGATAGCCTCCGGCTGGTCCGTGCCCCCCCAGCGGATCGAGGAAATCAAAAAAGGAACACTCCGGATCATCGCCCGGGGGATCGATTTCCCTGACCTTCAGGGAATCACGTTCCGGGTCAATATTGCAAATGCGGACTATCTTAAAAAGAACCCGGCTGTGGCTCGTGCCTTTTTCAGGGCCTACCAGCGGGCGCTCGACTATATCTATGATAAACAAAGTGCCGTAATTCCGGAATTTGCCAAACTCAACAAGACCTCTCCAGAAATAGCCGAGGAATCGCTGAAATTCTTCCCCAGAAAAGGGCTGGCCTTACAGCCCGTTGCCGGCATGGAATACCAGGTTGAAAAGGCTGTTGATTTCGACTTTCTCAAGAAAAAACTGACCCGGCAACAGCTTGACGACCTGATTGACTTAAGCTACCTGCCGAAATAGCCCGTGCGGACGTGGGGAACGACCATAGATGAATAAACTCAAGGTTTTCTCTGCTCGTTATTTTTTTGTAGTACTGTTCCTGGTAATCATCGAGGCCCTGGTCGTTCTCGGTACGGTGAGTCCTCTCGTTGTTTCCCGCCCAACGGCCATGATCATCGCTTTATGGCTGGATATCGCCAGCGGAGAGATTCCGAAGCTGTTTTTGACGACAATGGCAGAGGTGGTCATAGCCTTTTCAATATCCGCAGTTCTTGGTTTTGGAGTGGGTTACTTCCTGTGGCGTCGCGAAAGATGGGGTGTCGCCTACGAAACCCTCCTGGGGGCCATCTTTGCCTCTCCTCTTGTATTGGTCTATCCGATTTTCCTGGTGATCTTTGGGCGGAGTTCCACAGCCGTAATCGCTATGGGCATCCTTGCCGGCTATATACCGATAACGTTGGGCGTGCGGGATGGCCTGGTGGGGGTGAACCGCACGCTGGTTCGGGTGGGAGAAAGCCTTAACCTCTCCCAGAACAGGATCTTCTGGAAAATCCAACTGCCGGCGGCCGCCCCGACAATATTTTCAGCTCTGCGCCTGGGTTTTACCTATACGCTGGTCAACATCATCGGCGTGGAATTCCTGGTAGAAATCGGAGGGCTGGGAAAAATGGTGTCCGCCGCCTACTTCCGGTTTCAGATAGACAAGATGTACGCCGGGATCGGAGCAATAATTCTCCTGACCGCCATCTTCATTTCGCTGTCCTACAGATTGCAGCGGAGGGTAAAGTAAATGGCTGTACGTATGACCGGAAAGACGCGGATCAAACGGCTCTTGGGGTTTAAAATTCCCGATACCGCAATCATCCAGGGGGGCAGTATCCTGGTGTTTTTAACTTTCTGGGAGGCAGTAAGCCGGACGGGAATCATATTTCAGGAACTGGTGCCCTCGGTTTTCACGGTCGCCGATCATACCTGGATCTTGCTTAACGACGGTGAATTCTGGCATCACTTAGGAATATCTCTGTACGAAATAGGGCTCGGTTTTTTTGTGTCAGCGGTGATCGGCATTGGTTTGGGTCTTTTTTTAGGCGCCCGCATTTTCTGGAGGGACGTATTCGAACCGGTCTTTCTCTACCTGGCCGCAACTCCGAAGATCATTTTCTTCCCTATCTGCCTGATGCTCTTTGGCCTGGACAAAGGCTCGAAGGTCGCCATCGGCGCCCTCTCCGGGTTCTTCCCCATTGTCATTACCATTATTACAGGAGCGCGTGAAACGAATCCCCTCTTCCTTCGGGTTGCCCGATCGCTCCAGGCAAGCCCCCTTCAGATTTATACAAAAATTTATTTTCCGGCGATCCTCCGCCACCTCTTTGCGGGACTTCGCTTGGGAATGGGTGTCACAATCATTGGGACCTTGCTGGGAGAAATCAAGCTCTCGCGGGGCGGCCTGGGTTTTATGGCTATCGGTTTTTACAACCAGTTTAATCTTGCCGGAATGTACGCTATTATCATTTTCATTTTCGCACTCGCAGGCACGGTAAACTGGGTCATGGGTGTTTTCCTGGCTCGCTTCAGTCGGTACCGGGGCACACTGGAGACATGACCTGTTCTTGAAGAACAGGACCGTCGTTTAACGCAGCGGCTGCCGTGTACATGCATCCGACACCGCAAAGGGAAAAGGAAGCCCCCCTTTTCCCCTGAAAGATAGCTCACCCTCAACATCTTCGTGACAGCCGAACCCTTCTTACCAAACGACAAAAAAGGCAGAGCCGATTTGCCCCTGCCTTTTTTGTGACTACTATGTAGAAGGTACTTAGTACCTGAGTTTTCGCCTTAACCCGGCAACCCCCACAAGACCGAAAGCAAGAAGAAGCATGGAGGCGGGCTCGGGAACTTTGTTACAGCCGCCGCCGCCACTGTAGCCGCCGCCGCCACTGTAGCCGCCGCCGCCACCACTGCCGCTGCTAGTAGCAAAAACAGGTGTAGTAAAGCCTATAATTACGAATACCAGCCCAATCCTTACTAATTTTAATGTAGAAACTTTTAACATAGTCTTAACTCCCCATAGATTTTTTTTAGCATTCCGTACCTCTTCTTAATTTACTATAAGCCGGTTCAATTTACTGTTTTTAACCTTACAAGAGCAATATATATACCACAAAGGACACTATCGCATTGATAGAATGTATCATATTAATATTTATGGTAATTCAAAAACCATTCGACACGAATGAATAAATTAATGCCAAAGCATTTGTAAAAAATACCGACACTCAACACGTGATATATAAGCATCAATGCGGTTTTTTACAAATGATAACAAGCATATCATTCGTAATTTTGGAATTATAAAGAATGCCGACAGATATACCGTTCTTATGCTGTCCTGACGCCCATCGGTAAGCTGCGTCCCCTAATAAAAGCTCAGGTGAGCGCTAAGGCATGGGCGGCTGCGGCGGAGGTATGATCTTTCAGATCAATAGAAAGCAATTTCAGCGATTCGGGTTGCGCTCCAGTCGGCAGTTTTTTCGTTGGTTTTGAATGTCCCCTGCATCGTGTTGCCGCTCACACGGCCAGTGTACTTCGTATCACCGACCGTGAAGCTTATCTCATCACCGTTTAGTCTGCCATCCGTGATCTGTGTAGCGCGGGCGCCCGATTGAAGTTTACCGGAAATCATCTGGAATTGTTGCTTGAGCGTAAGTTCGCCCTGGGGAAGCTTCCATGCGCCTTCCACTTTTGCAGGTACGATCCAGAGATAGGCGGTGCAATAGCTGGCGCAACCTTCCTCCGGTTTGACGGCAACGACCTGGTCAGCTTTCCACTCTTCCATATCGAAGGAGTTCGAAACGATACGGGTGCCAGGTTTGAGGTCGAGAATCTGTGAGCGAAGTTTGAGATTGATCTCCGGCAGAAGAAACATCGTAAGCACCGTAGCCCGAGTAAAATCGCTCTCGAATAGGTCTGCCTGGACGAATTGGGCCCTGTCGCTCACTCCTTCTTTGGCGGCATGTTGCTTCGACAGGGCAACCATGTCCGGATTGTATTCGATGCCAAGTGCACGAGCGCCGCGCTTCGCCGCAGTAATGACCGTACGGCCGTCACCGGAACCGAGGTCAATGAGGTAATCCGTTGGCGTTACTTTTGCCATGTCAAGCATTTTGTTCACCAGCGTAAGCGCGGTTGGCACCCATATCACATCCTTGCCTTCCTGGCCAACCCGCGGTTCGTACTCACTGCCTCCTGGTTGTGTCTGTGCCGTCACGCTCATGGCGATCAGCAAGAGACAGGATATTAATAATACCTGACGTACGATACGGGTTCTACCCATAGTGGTGTCCCTCCTTCTTGACGAGGCCGGCTTGATGTTTGACGGTGAGATAGCGCAAGCGGAACTGGACCGGGTCGACGCCTGCCGCCGCCGGTTCATCGATGAACGTTTCGGCGGCAAAGGTCACGACGGAGCCTCTGGGCAGCCGGAGGTGGGTCGTGCGCAGAGGCGATCCGCTTACGGGTATCAGGACTCCGGCACGGGCATGTGGCACACGCCGGCAGGACACCGTTTTCCCCTGATATGGGCATCGTATTCATCCCGGAAAAACCGGATCGTCGTCAGCACGGGATTGGCCGCAGTTTTCCCGAGGGCGCACAGCGAGGTATTCGATACGGCCTGTCCCACTTCCACCAAGGCGTCGATATCATTCGGCTGCCCCTGGCCGCGGACGATGTCATTCAAGATGTCGAACATCTGCTTCGTCCCCACCCGGCACGGCACGCATTGGCCGCAAGATTCCCGCTGCGTGAAATCGAGGAAGTATTTGGCGACGTCGACCATGCAGGTCCCCTCGTCCATGACGACGATGCCTCCCGAACCCATGATCGAACCGGTTTCGCCCAGCGAGTCGAAGTCGATGGGCATGTCGAGAAAACTCGCGGGCAGGCAGCCCCCGGAAGGCCCCCCCGTCTGCACCGCCTTGAATGCCTTGCCCTCGGGAATCCCTCCCCCGATGCCGAAGATGATCTCCCGGAAGGTGATCCCCATGGGCACTTCGATGAGCCCGCAGTTGTTGATCTTCCCCGTAAGGGCGAAAACCGCCGTGCCGCGGGATTTATCCGTGCCGACGCTGTTGAACCATTTGGCGCCGTGCCGGATGATCTGGACGGCACAGGCAAAGGTCTTGACGTTGTTCAGGAGGGTGGGCTTATCCCAGAGGCCCACCTCGGTCGTACGGGGCCGGGGCAAGGTTTTCGGCATGCCGCGACGGCCTTCGATGGACAGGACCAGCGCGGTGGATTCGCCGCAGACAAAGGCTCCCGCCCCCTGAAAAAGTTCTATCGTAAAATCGAAACCGCTTTCCAGAATATTGCCGCCGAGGAATCCCCGTTCCTTCGCCTGGGAAATGGCGGTTCGCAGTCGTTTCACCGCCAGCGGATATTCGGCGCGCACATAGATGAAGCCGCGCCGGGCGCCCACCGCATACGCGGCGATGACCATCCCCTCGAGGACCGCATGCGGATCCCCCTCCATCACGGAACGATCCTGGAATGCCCCCGGATCGCCCTCGTCGCCGTTGCAGATGACATACTTTTCGTCACCGGGCGCCCGGTAACAGGCATCCCATTTCCGCCCTGCCGGGAAGCCGGCGCCGCCCAGTCCGCGGAGCGCAGAGCCCTTGATTTCTTCAATGACCTGCTCCCGGCTCATCTGGAAGAGGGCCTTCTTGAGCGCCTCGTAGCCGCCCGCCGCGAGGTAATCATCGATCTCCTCCGGATCGATGCTCCCGCAATTTCTCAACACCAGGCGCTGCTGCTTATGGTAAAACGGGATGTCTGTGTAGTGGGGCAGGACCTTGTCCGTCACGGGCTCACGATAGAGCAGGCGCTCCACGATTTTTCCTTCCGGCAATAATGATTGTGCAATCTCCGGCACGTCGGCGGGGGTCACCTTTGAATAAAAGGTCCCCTCCGGCTGTATCACGACGAGGGGGCCCCGCTGGCAGAACCCATGACAACCGGTCTGCTTCACCTGGAAGCGTTCGCCCAGATTCTGCTTTTCGATTTCCTCCCGGAGCGAATACAGACTGTCCTCCGCTCCCCCCGATATGCAACCCGTTCCCATGCAAACGAGGATATTCCGCTTTTCGGGCATGTTCCTTTACCTCCTACGCTCCCCTACACCTCTTGGGCGGCAAGAAAACCTGCCCTGATGCCGTCTTTCAGATTTCCCGGCTTGTTGGAGTCGCCCACGTTATAGACGGGAAGCAGCGGATTCTTCGCCGCCAGCTCCTCGGACAAACCGCTGGGCGCCTTGTAACCGGCAGCGATGACCACGGTGTCGGCTTCGTAGAAATCCTCGTTGGGTCCGTGCGTAAAGGTCCGCCGAATGCCCCACACGCCGTATTCGGAAATGCGCGTCACCTCGAGGTCCGTTTCCATCTGAATCCTCGCTTTGCGCAGTCTCATGATCAGATCGAAGCGCAGGGGTCGCGTAACATCGCCGGCAATGCGCGGCAGCATCTCCAGAATGATGATCTTCTTTGCCTTCGGAACGAGGAACTCGGCAACTTCACACCCCACCATGCCCCCGCCGACGACCACCACCGTATCGCCCACCGTCCTGGCGCCCGTGAGAACATCCTTGGCAAGCATGACGTTGGGTCTGGTGATGCCGGGCACATTCGGCACAAACGGTTTCGCGCCGGTGGCGATAACGACGGCATCGGGATTCATTGCCAGGATATCGTCCGCGGTGGCAGTCTTCCCCGACTTCACGGCGATGCCGCCCTTCGCCATCTGGGCGCGGTAGAAATCAAGGAGGTTCCTGGTGTCTTCCTTATAGGGAGCGATTGAAGCCAGCTCAAGCGCACCGCCGACCCGCGACTCCGCCTCCAGGAGCGTGACCTTGTGGCCCCGTTGCCGGGCGGCAAGGGCGGCCTCCATGCCGGCCGGTCCGCCGCCGACAACGACGACCTGCTTCGGCCGGCTTGCGGCATCGCCCGTATAGATGGTTTCCCGTCCGCAACGCGGATTCACCCCGCAAATGGACGGGGTGTCCACCGTTTCCAGGCACCAGCAGCAGCACATGCAGGGCCGGATGTCGTCAAAGCGTCCTTCCTTTGCCTTGTTGCAGGTCTCGGGATCGGAAAGGAGCTGCCGGCCGAGGGTTATCATGTCGATCATGCCTGCGGCCATGGCCTTTTCCGCATCCCGCAGGTCATTGGTCCGGTCGCCGCCGATGACAGGGATATTCACCTTCTTCCGGATGGCCTCGGCAAGGTAGAGAAACTCCCCGGGCTTCACGGAATTGCTCATCATCCCCTTGGGCGCCTCGTGCCAGCCCACCACCACATCGATGGCGCAGATGCCCATCTTCTCCAGACGCGGGCAGATATCGTTGGCGCATTCTTCAAGGGTGTATCCGTTTTTCGTGAACTGGGCCCCGGAGATTTTCACGAAGATGGGAAAATCCTTGCCGGCGCATTTCTGGATCTCAGCGACGATCTCCCGGACGATCCTCAGCCTGCCGTCGAGGTCTCCGCCGTATTCGTCGGTCCGTTTGTTGGTCTCGGCGGACAGGAACCGGGCAAGCGTGTAGCCGGCGCCGAGCATCAGCTCCACGCCGTCAAGCCCCGCTTCGCGCAGACGCCGTGCGGCCTGACCGTAATCCTTTACCATCTCATGGATCTCCTCCACCGTCAGTATTCTTTCCGTGAGACGCGAACGGTTTGTCGGCGTGCCGACCCGGTAGGGAGTGCTGGCCCGGCCGAGCAGGCTCACGCCCGAAGGTCCGATGATCTCAACAGGACCGCCTTTGAACGCCCACGCGTACCCGGTGCCGAACTGCCCCACGAGTTTCGTGCCGTGCCGATGGACGGCATCCGCGACCAGCTTGATGCCGGGGATGAATTTGTCGTCAAAGACCCAGGGAAAGTAACCATGCTCCGTTCGATAGGGCCACATGGCCCAGCAGATCAGGCCGACGCCCCCGATCGCCCGTTCCTCGAAGA
>CAZTLA010000052.1:0-17633 GCA_964614365.1 uncultured Syntrophales bacterium
GCGTTCTTCAGGGTGCGAACCACGTGATCCTGGCCCACCACGTCTTCGAAGCCGCGCGGTCTCCACTTACGGGCAAGAACAATATACTCCATTTACGCTCCCGTTACTCTCCTGCGAAATGACCGGGATCCGCACCTGCATCCCGCGTCCTGCACGTTGACCTCGGAGGAATCAGCCGCTTAAGATGGGAAAATCGTTATCCGGGGATGGGTGCGGCAAAAAAAGATAGCCAGGCTCCCCCGCGGCACACATCGGTAATTGCTGCCGCTGCTTCCTTCCGGACCTGACGGGGTTCACAACCCTCTGTTGCACGGGACCCGGCTATCAAATACAGCTTCCTATCAACATGTATGGCGGAGAGAGGGGGATTCGAACCCCCGGTACACCTTTGTGGGCATACACACGATTTCCAGTCGTGCTCCTTCAGCCGCTCGGACATCCCTCCGGTTTTCTCTAGTGCCGGGAACTCAGCCCCGGGAGCAGACAGATACGCAGTCACCCTCTTCCCGGCATTTCCTGGCGGAGAGAGGGGGATTCGAACCCCCGTGGGAGCTTTTGGCCCCCAAATCGATTTCGAGTCGATCCCGTTACGACCACTTCGGTATCTCTCCGTTTATTTACGACGATGGACGGAAAAGGGATGCTACCCTTTTTCCCCGAAAAAATCCACTCAAAATTTCCGCGCAGGGTTCCTTGAGCACCCCTCCCGTAAAAGAAACGCGGTGATTGAGTCTCCCGTCCTCGAAAAGCCGATACCGGGAAACCACGCCTCCGTTTTTGGGGTCAGGGGCGCCGAAGACAACACGCTCGATCCGCGCGGCAATGATCGCCCCGGCGCACATGATGCAGGGTTCAAGCGTGACGTAGAGAGTCGTCCCGGTAAGGCGGTAGTTGCCCGCCGCTTCCGCGGCCCGGCGTATGGCCAATACCTCCGCATGGGCGGAAGGGTCTTTGCGTGCGATGGGGGCATTGTGCGCAGCGGCAAGGATCTCATCGCCGCGGGCAATCACCGTCCCCACGGGCACCTCGCCTTCGGCAAGGGCCCGCCGTGCTTCATCCAGAGCGAACTCCATAAATTTTTCATCATGCATATTATTTGATTTTTGGGACCTTGTTTAGTATTCTCCCCCCATAAGGGAGATTCAGCATGTCTGCCAAAAAAATTCTGATCCTGCCTCTTTGCCTCTCCATTGCCGGCCACCTGGTTATTTTGTCGCTGATGGCCCTCGCATATACGCGCACCGTCAAGAAAGTCGGCGACAATGTCCTTACCGTTGACCTGAAAAAAGCCGTGGAAAAACCTCCCGGCAGGAAAGACGAAAAGAAGAGGCCCGCGTCCCCTGCCCGTTCGGAAGCCAGGAAAATCCTCGATAACGCACCCGTGGAACGGTATGACGCCGACACCGTTGACCTGGGCGACACGGACAGCCCCTATACCCCCTATCTGAAACAGCTTCGGAGGAGAATTGAAAAAGTCTGGATGTACCCGGAAGGGGCCTTTGCAAAAAAAGAAGAAGGCGTCACCGTGGTCAAATTTTCCGTCGCCCAAAACGGCAAATTGGGAGAGGTAAGTCTCATGGCTTCTTCCGGCTCACCCCTGCTCGACGAGGGAAGCATCCGGGTGATACGGGCCGCCGCCCCCTACGACCCCCTTCCCGCGTTCTTCAATATTTCCCGACTGAATATCGTGGCGGCGTTCCGTTACCGTCTCGCCGAATAGCGTTATTTCTTAACAGGCTGCTCAAAAATGTCCAGATGCAAGGCCCCCGATATCCTGAGCCGTGAGACGTACTTGTTCGTACGTCGAATGGCGAAGGATGAGGGAAACGCCGCAGATGGGCATTTTTCAGTAGCCTGTCAGATTTCGGAAATGGTTTCCATGAGCCCCCGGTTCAACTCCAGTATCCGGTCCCGCAGATCAGTTTGTTCCACCATGTTCTTCGCTGCCAGTTGCTGTTGGCGACCCCGGAGTTGGGCCAGCTTTGCTTCCAGATCCCCCAGGATGTAACTCCAGTCGATGTGGGGCGCCGCTTTTTCCGGATACTCGATCCGCTTGAGCTCCTGTCCCGCTTTCAGGGTGACCTCTTCCAGGTAGTTCGGAATAACCACGGAAAATCGGAACCGTTCCCTGATCAGGCCCGCCAGCACCTGCTGGCCGGAAGGTTCGCCGTGGACCAGGAATATCTGCATGCCGTTGGTCTGGAAGTGGCTCAGCCAGTCCAGGAGCTGACTTTGGCCGGCGTGGGCGGAAAAACCGTTAATGGTGAACAGCTTCGCCTTTACGGCCACGTCCTCGTTGAAGATGCGTATCTTCTGCGCCCCGTCCACGAGCTTCCGCCCCGTGGTTCCCTGCGCCTGAAAACCCACGAAAACCACGCTTGCTCCCTCGCGCCACAAATTGTGCCTTAAGTGGTGCTTGATTCGCCCCGCGTCCGCCATGCCGCTTGCCGAAATGACGACGGCGGGACCCGCCGTGGTATTGATCGCCATGGACTCCTGACTGGTCAGGGTAAAATGCAACTGGGGCAGCGCAAGGGGGTCTTCGCCGTTGCTCAGAAGCGCCTTGGTTTCCCCGTCAAGGTAATCCATGTAGCGACGGAATATTTCTGTCGCCCTGATGGCGAGGGGACTGTCAACATAGACCGGCATGTCGCCGGGAAGGCGCCCGTCCCCGGACAGCAGGTGCAGGGAATAGATGATTTCCTGCGTCCTTTCCACGGCGAAACAGGGGATGATCACCTTTTCCCCATGACGGTAGCTGTACTGAACCGCCTCGGCGAGTTCGTTTAAGCTGTCCGTCTCGTTTTTGTGGTTCCGGTTCCCATAGGTGGATTCCAGAAAAAGGTAATCGGCGGCATTTTGAATGGTGGGATTCTGCATCATGAGCTGGGACGGGCGGCCAACGTCTCCGGAAAAAATCACCTTCGTCCGGAGGCCGTTTTCCCCGATCAGGAGTTCCACCATGGACGCGCCGAGGATATGGCCGGCGTCCCGGAAACTGACGCTCACTCCCGTACAGGGCTCGAAAGGCGTGTCGTAGGGAACGGCTTGAAAGAGCGGCATGGCGGCCTCGGCATCCTTCTGCGTGTAGAGAGGTTCGATATTTTTCTCCCCGTGACGGAGACGCTTTTTGCTTTTCCACTGGGCTTCCATCTCTTGGATGTGGGCGCTGTCAAGAAGCATGATCTCCAGCAAATCCCGCGTGGGAGGGGTCGTGTAGATGCGGCCGCGGAACCCCTTCTTGACCATTCGGGGAAGAAGGCCGGAGTGGTCTATGTGGGCATGGGTGATGAGGAAAAATTCTATCCGGGCGGGATCGTAGATGCTCACGTCACTGTTTCGTTTCTCGATTTCCGCATTTCCCTGATGCATGCCGCAGTCAACGGCAAACCGGTGACCATCCGTCTCCAGGATATAACAGGACCCGGTGACCGTTTTGGCGGCTCCCATGAATTTTATCTTCATTCTCTCATCTCCCCCGTTTCTCTCTCTGTGCGCATACGCCCTTTTGCAACCGGTTTCGCTTCGCCGCTCTTCAGTATACTATTATCGGCAAAATTGCAAACCCTGTGGCTTTGTATTCCTTGCAATTAGGGGGCAGGTGCATATAATGCCGCCATCATACCCTTGGAGAAAACTCACATGGAGTTGATCGAAGAAGTTTCAGAAGACCTTTTTATGATAACGCTTCCCATCCCTGCAGACATGGAGCACGTGCATATCTTTGCCCTTGTTCACCACGGGAAGGTAAGCCTGTTCGATGCGGGTCTTAATACGCCTGAGGCCGTTTCCGGTCTCGAGGAAGCGCTGCATACCGTCGGCAAGTCCTTTCGCGATGTGGACAGAATCTTCATCACCCACGCCCATGCCGATCACTACGGAATAGCAGGATTGATCAGGGAGCATTCGGGGGCATCCATACACATCTCCGCAACCGGACGTCTTGCCTTGCGGGAAGACAGACGGGGGGACTTGCTTCTTACGATGACGAAAACCTTTTATCGACGTCATGGGCTTTCGGAAAAGGAGATCGCCCCCCTGGCTCCTCTTTTTCTGGAGTTCGCAAAGTATGCCGCAACGCTGGAAGCTGATGACTGCCGGGACCTGGGACTCAGCGAAACCGTCGGCGGCAAGACGATCGAAGTCATTCCCACCCCCGGCCATACCGCCGGGCACGTCTGCTTTTTTTTCCGGGAAGAGGGAATCCTCCTTTCCGGCGATCATATCCTGCCGGATATCACCCCTAACCTGAGTCCGGATCCCCACCTTCCGGATTTCCGCCCCCTGCCGAGCTTTCTCCATTCCCTTGCACTTGTCCAGGCGCTGCCGGCGGCAAAAACCTTTCCGGCACACGGGGCGCCCTTTTCAGACGTGAAGGGAAGGGTGGAAGAAATCAAGGAACATCACCGCGAAAGAAAAGACCGTATCCTGGCAGCGGTTCAAAACGGAAGGGATACGACGTTCCTGATTTCCCAGGACATATTCGGAAGGAATTTAGGGGAGTTTGACCGGTTCCTCGCCGTCAACGAAACGTATGTCCATCTGATCGAACTGGAGAAGGAAGGCAGGATAAAAAGCCGAGAGCGAAAGGGGCTTCTGTTCTACGCCGGATGCTGATCGCGCATAAGAATGCGCGTCCATGACACGGTTGTCTCCTGTTCCCGGAACCCTCTTATCTCCGGGAAGCCAGGAAACGTTCCCGGACGATTTTCCAGGCATTCTTTTCCTGCCGGAGCTCAATGCTCTTCATCCCCGTGCTGCTGATCCCTGCGGACTGGTAATTCTGGTAAAACGACGCCTGCATCCCGCCCACCGTTTTGCTTATTTTCACCTTCTTGAGGGCGACCGTAATCTTGCCGTAACGCTCGTTCAGGGCTTTCTTATGCTGCCGCCACTGGTCCCATCCCTTGCCCTGCGCGCGGAAGCTCCGGGAGTAACAGTTCATATAGCCATTCAGGTCTTTCTTTTCCCAGGCCTGCCGCCACGTCTCCACGAAATCCCGCACATCCTTCGTGTCGTCTCCGGACGCCTTTACAGGCTTTTCTTCCTTCTCCTTGACCACAGAAGCGGGCGCGGGAGGAGGCGCTGTCACCGCAGCAACCTTCACGGGCTTGGGCTTGAGGAACGCTTGCAGCACCTTCTCGGGAATGGGCGGCGGGGCCTCTCCGGTTTTGTGCGCGTCCCATTCCTCCCCGACGATTTTCATATCGGGATCGAAATAGAGGCGTTTCGTCCCCTCATTGGAAAAACGGTCCGATTTGTAATTCTGCAAGAAGATCGCCAGCGTGGTGCGTTCATGCCTGAGGATAATGGGATCGGTTACGGAAACGCGGATCTCCCGGTACTGGCGGTTCAGGCGGTCCTTGTGGCTGCGCCAGCCTTGCCAGTCCTTGTCGCCGGACCGGAAATTCTTCGCGTAGAAGGACATATAGCGATCGAGTTGCTTCGTTTCCCATGCCCGCCGCCATTCTTCGAGAAGGTCCGCGGTCCTTTTGCGTATGTTCTTGAGCTCCGCAAGAGAGGTCTTGCTGATTTTTTCCTCAATGACGATGGGCGTCCGCCGCAGTCGGATATACTTTGACAGTTCCGCCACGTCCTTGTTTTCCAGAACGACGCACCCCTTGGTGCTTTTCGAGGAGAGGGGTTGATCGGTGCCGTGCAGCCAGATGCCGTCGCCCTCTTTGTCATTGAGGCGATCGACCAAATTGGGGTAGTCCGTGGGGAAAGCCCGTATCCCGTATATGGGCGGCAGCTTGACGCCCTCGATAACCCGGGTAAAAAAATAAACCCCGTCCGGCGTGCGTTTGTCTCCATTCTTGTTCTTGCTTCCCGCATTCTCCCCGGTGGAACAGGCAAAGGTCTTGACAAGTCGGGGGACGTCTCCCTCCCACTGGTACAGGTAGAGGCGCTGCTCTGATTTATCGACCAGCAAGGCGTAATGGGATTCTTTCTCATTGAGGTAAAGCAGGCTGGCCGGTATTGCGGGAACCGGCGGAGATTTTTCACGGGGGGGAGAAAAGGCATGGGCCGACCAGCCCAAAAAACCGATCGAGAACACCACAAGGAGGGCTGCTGCCGACACGACCGCCGGCCATGTTGCACCGCTTTCCGCTTCCTTTCCGCCGGCACTCTGTTCCTGCATCGATTCGCTTCCGTCCCTCTCCTTTATTGGCGAGGAAACTAATGAATTTTACCGAAATTGTCAAGGTGAACGTCAGGTCTCCTCCAAAAAAGGAATAGCGAAGGAAATAGGCAAGGTGAGACCCGCATTTTTACATTTTTTATTGTCACCCCTAAGCGGTTATGCTATAAGAACGCGCGGCAGGCATGTGACGCTGACAATGTGGGTGTACGTATGGATGAATACGTAAAAGAGACACTGGGAGAATACCTGAGAAAAGAGCGAGAGGCACGCCACATTTCGCTTGAAGACATACCCATAGCCACCCGCATCAGTTCTCCCTTCATCCGGGCACTGGAAGAAAACGATTTTGGGTTTTTTTCCCAGAAGGAAGCCATCCCCGGGTATTTGAAGCTGTATGCCCGCCACCTTGGATTGGATTATGATGATGTCTTAAGGCGTTATCTGATTCAATGCGAGATGAACGAACGCAGCAAGGCTTTTCAGCAACTGCCCCTTTTTCTTGATTTCGCCTCTCCCCTCAAACAGGCAACAGAAAAGCAATGGCCGTTGCGCAAATACGCGGCTGGCATCCTTATCGCCGCCGTTGTCGCCGTCATGCTGACGGGAGTTTCCCTCTACCTTTACCTGCTTTCAGGAAAAACGCCGGACGTGGAAATCCGTGAACCTGTCCCGTCTCCCACCGTGGCGCAGAAGGAACCGGCTCCGGCAGAAGCTGTCACCGCCCCAGCGCCACAGGAAACAGGAGCAGTGGCTCCCCTGCCGCCATCCCCGATACATTCCCCGCAGCCGGAGAACGCAAAGGCCGGAAGCGTTCCCCTTGAAACAAATACGGTCATGGCAACCGAAAAACGTACGGCATCTCCCCCTCCGCCCGCACAGAAACTCAAGAAGAAAGTCATCGGCAACCGGGACAGCAAGCGCTACCATCTCCCCGGCATGAAATATTACGACAAGGTCAAAGCCTACCACCGGATAGAGTTTGATTCCGAAGAGGAAGCCAGGAAAGCCGGTTACAGCAAAGCCCGCGAATAAGTGCGCATTCCCGGCATCGGGCATGCGGCGGAATGATGCCCGTTCGCACAGGGGCGTCGCTCTCGTTTTTTCCTGTTGAGAAATTCCCTCCCGGAGAGCAACGCGTAAAGGAGAAATTGCTATGACCAGAATGAAGGGGGCTGACGCTTTTCTGGCGTGTCTGAAAAGGGAAGGGGTGAAGTACATCTTCGGAAATCCGGGATCTACGGAAGCCCCGATCCTTGACGCCCTTGTCCGGGACCGGGACGTCACCTACCTCATTACCCTCCATGAGAGCGTCGCGGTGGGGATGGCGGACGGCTATGCACGGGGAGGAGAAACCCTGGGCGTGGTGAACGTCCACACCGGCGCCGGCACCGCCAATGCCTTGGGCGCCATCTACAACGCCTCCATAGAAAAATCACCCATCCTCGTCGCGGCCGGAAGCAAGGATACGCGTCTCCTGGGAAGAAACTGCTTCTCCGAGGTCACCGATATGCCGGGAATGGCACGGCAGTTCACCAAATGGAGCAGACAGGTTACCTGCGCGGACCGCGTGCCGGAAGAGCTGTCCCGTGGGATAAAGATCGCCACCACCGAACCCCAGGGGCCCGTTTATCTCTCCTTCCCGGAAGATCTCCTGGCGGAAGAGATAGACGCCGGCGCGGCAATGTCGCTCCGGCTCGCCAATCCCCTCATCCCGCAACCGGACGAGGACATGGTGAAAAAGGCCGCCCGATTGCTCATGGATGCAAAGGCGCCGCTGATGATTGCGGGAACGGAGGTTGCCCGGTCAAACGCGCTCGGCGATGCGGTCCGACTCGCCGAACTGCTGGGTCTGCCCGTCATGACGGAGGGACGGGAATCCCTGGCCACGCTCAATTTTCCCCACAGCCATCCTTCCTTCCGGGGCATGTTCGATCCTGATTCGCCCCTGGTCAAAAACGCCGACGTGATACTCGGTATCGGCTGCAAGCTGTTCGTGGAAACGGCCTATTCCTCAACCCCGGATATCCCGCCGGGCGCGGCAATACTCCATTTCCATCCCGACCCGCACGAGCTCGCAAAGATCTATCCCGAAGCGGTCTCGGTGCTTGGCGATGCGGGGAAGAGCATCACCGCCCTCATCGCCGCCTGCGCGCCCCTGCTCACCGAGGCGCTTCGGAAAACCATCCGCGAACGGATCGGCCGGCTGAAGACGGACAAGGAAGCGCTTGACGCCGCGCTAACCAAGGCCACCGAGGACGCATGGGACAAAACGCCGATCAGTCTCGCCCGGCTCTTCGGAGAGATGAACCGCTGCCTGGCCCGCGACGCGATCATCGCCGACGAGGCAATCCGTTCATCCCGCGCCCTGTACCGATTCTATCATTTCGACATCCCCGGGACCTACCAGCGCTCGACCGCCGGCGTATTGGGGTGGGGGTTGCCTGCGGCCATGGGGTTAAAACTGGCCAATCCCGGCAGACAAGTTGTCGCCGTCGTGGGCGACGGGGGATTTCTCTTCACCGTCCAGGGTCTCTGGACCGCCGCCCGGTACGCGATTCCGGTGGTCGTCGTCATCTGCAATAACCGCCAATACCGGGCGGTCCGGGACGCCTGCATCCGTTACGACGGCATCGCCGCCCGTTGCGGGTCCTTCGTGGGCACGGACATGAACGATCCCGAAGTGGAATTCACCCAACTCGCAGCGGGATTCGGCGTCTGGGCAAAAAAAATAACCGCCCCTGAGGCAATCGGACCGGCCCTGAGCGAGGCCTTGTCCCTCGGAAAACCCGCGGTGCTGGATGTCCGGATCGCCTGACGCGGGCACAACACACAACGGGAACGTGTTCAGAGACTGTGTCGCAATGTCATTGCGAGCACAGTCTCTCAAGTGAGAGGGAATAGAAATTTCTTACATGAATAACGCCATAGAATACGAGGAACGCCATGCTTCCGACTGCAACCATGCTTGTTATTGACCTGACCACGAGAACCGCCCGTGAAGAGACGATCCCCGAACGGGTTATGAGGGACTATCTGGGTGGACGGGGGCTCGGCGCCTACCTCCTCTACCGGAACACCTGCGCCGGTCTCGATCCCCTGTCGCCGGAGAACCCGCTCATCTTCACCGCCGGCTACGCCCAGGGGATGAGCACTCCCTTCAGTCCCAAGGTAGTCCTCACCACAAAATCGCCGCAGACCGGTCTCTATCTCTATTCGCTGAGCAGCGGCGCCTGCGGCCACAGCATCCGGAAGGCCGGTTACCTGGCCGTGATGATCATAGGTAAAGCCGCCTCCCCGGTTTACCTCAGCATCGTAAACGGAAGCGTGGAATTTTGCGACGCCGGTCGTCTCTGGGGCATGAAAACGCTGGTTGCGCAGGATGCCATGCTTCAGGCCTCAGGCGCCAAAGGCGCCTCCACTATGGCCATCGGTCCCGCCGGCGAAAAACTGGTCCGCTATGCCGCCGTCATGACGGATGGAAAGCTTTTCCGCGCCTTCGGCCGCGGGGGAGCGGGATGCGTCATGGGCGCGAAGAACCTGAAGGGGATTATCATCTCCGGCGCCAACACCGTGGCCCCCGCTGATCCGGAAAAATTATCCGACGTAAAGCGCAGGATCGCGGCGGCGCTGAAGGAGAACCGCGCTTGGGCGGAAAACCGGAGGAAATACGGCACCGGCGAGGATATGCCCGAGATGAACGCATGGGGAATGCTTCCCACGCGCAACTGGCAGACAGGGGTAGTGGAGGCGGACAAGCTCGCCGGGGTCGCACCCACGCTGAACGAACAGCAATGGCCGAGAACGAATATCGCCTGCGGCCCCTACTGCCCCAATCCCTGCTCACACCATATCACTATCGGCGCGGGCATCTATGCCGGCGCCGCCGGCGACGGTCCGGAATACGAAACCATGTACGTGTTCGGCCCCAATTACGGCATGGGCAAGTTCGATGCCGTCGTCGCCGCGGGCGAGCTCTGCGACGAATACGGCATTGATACGATCTCCGCGGGCCTCACGGTGAGTTTCCTCACGGAGTGTTTCGAAAAGGGGCTTATTGACGCCTCCCATACGGACGGCCTCAAGCTGCAATTCGGAGATGATGCCGCGCTGATGGAGGCGCTCAGAAAGATCGCCTCTCGCGAAGGCGCCGGATACCTCTGGGGCGAGGGCACGCGGCGCCTGGCACGGGAGATCGCCGGTTCCGATGCCTTTGCCATGCATTGCAAGGGGCTGGAAATGGGAGGGTACGAATGCCGCGCCTTCTTCGGGCAGGCGCTGGCCTTCGCCCTGAATTCAAAGGGAGGCGATCATCACGGTCTGGGACTACCCGCCCGCCTTGAGGCGGCGGACGGGACGAACCGCGAGATCGCGGGGAAAGGGAAGCTGGTCAGGAGAGAAGCCATCGGCCGCATCATCGCCGATTCGCTGGTGCTCTGCTGCTTCCCGCGAAAGATCACAACACCGCTCTTTGCCGACCTCATCGAGGCGGTTGCCGGCCTTGCCCTCTCCCGCACCGATCTCGAAGATATCGGCCTGCGCATCCTCACCCAGGAACGGCTCTTCAACACGCGCGAAGGGATGCGGAGAGCGGACGACACCCTCCCCGAAAGGCTGCTTAGCGAACCCCTGCCCGACGGACCGTACCGGGGCAGCACCGTGCCGCTCGAAGCGCTGAAGGACGACGCCTATGCCGCCCTCGGATGGAATCCGGAGACGGGCGTCCCCGAACCGGCTCTGCTGGAACGACTCGGGATCACGGCGTGACGTGGAAATCCGAAATCCGGGGCAGAAGGGGTTTTCCAATGGTTAATGAATCAGTCTTAAATGGCGTTCGAAAATATTTGCGAGCCTTGCAGGATCAAGGCGTTGCCGTAAAGTTCGGCATCGTATTCGGTTCACAGGTTGCCGGAAATACGGATACCTGGAGTGATATTGATCTGCTCGTTGTCTCTCCCAGGTTTGACGGTCAGCGCAGCCGCGAAGATATCAACCTTCTGTGGGGACTTGCGGCGCGAACGGACAATCGCATTGAACCTGTCCCGTACGGTGAGCAGCAGTGGTTTGAAGACAACGCAAGCGCCATTATTGAAATAGCAAGGCGCGAAGGGGAGACTGTAACCATCTCCTGATCTGCTTGAAATCCGGGGACACCGTGGACACCGCACTGGTTTTTTGAATCAGGCCCAAGAAACAGAAAAACTTGTGTGGATGTCCCCGGATTTCAAAGCTCCATGTTACCATACAGACTCCAAGGACTTGCTACCCGGTGGTTGGCCTTCCGGGGCGGGATTCTCACCCGCCGGATTACCGACCTTGCCCGGCCGCACGGAAGAACGGCCCCTTTATTACTTTATTATTTGTTGCTGAAACGGTGGGAAAAACAGCGGCACCGCTATGACTGCGGGTTCAGGAGATACTTTCCCCGAAGCTCTTCCGACAGCTTTTTGAGCCAGGCGTAGGAATCTTCCACCGTCTTGTACTCATCGGGGTTGAGCAGGGCGCAGGTGGCGGGCATGAGGATGCTCCGGGACAGTATCTCCTCAAGATCGAACCCTTGCTTTTGCAGGTCCTGCCAGAGATTCTCGATGTGGTGCAAGAGCCCTTCCAGGGACTCCTTATGAAATTCCTCGTAGTTTGACGGCACCAGCCCCCAGCCGAACATCCCGCCCCGGTCCAGGAATCTTTTGATGCTCGACCTGTACCTGACGAATATCTCCCCGCAGTTGTAGGCGTTGAAGGAAAGGATATCGATATCCAGGTTCAACAGAAAATCCCAGTCCGGATTGCCGCAGAGATGCACCCCGCGCGGATGTTCGATCTGATCGAAGAAGCCCTCCAGGTCCTTGCGCGCCATGTCGTTGGTGTAGCCGGAAACGCTGCTGAAGATATATTGAAGCCCCGGTTCGTCAATGAACAGGAAGGCGTTCTTGTTTTTCTCCTTGAGTTCGCGCAACTGGACGCCGGCTTTGCGGGCCATGAAGTCGAACAGGATGGAACGCACCTCGTCGTTGAAGATCATGGGTTTCTTGTTTTCGTCCAGCACATTGAGACCGAAGCTCACCGGCCCCTCCAACTGGCCGCGTATGGATATGTATTTTGATAAATCATAAGATAAAAACTGGTGGTAGGTGGCGGAAAACTGCGGCGACATGCGGAAGAAGTCCTCGTTTTCCAGGTTATTGAGGGCATTCTCCAGTTCCGCGTAGAACTTCTCCGTGCTGAAATGGATATTGCGGTTTTCCATCTCCAGGATGATCCCGGGAAAATTCTCCGAGGCCTGGACGTACATGTCCTCGAAATAGCTCATCCGCGGCAACTGCGGCCAGAATGGGATGTCCACGCCCATGGCAACGGCGAGGGCGCGCTCCATCTCCCGGTGCGGCAAGATCCCCATCCCGGTGGTCATGAGATTGCCCGCGAAGGGCATGAGTGTCGGCATATCGGCTTCTCTCAATGCACTGTTTTTCATCTGGGAAAGATGTTAGAATCAAGGAGCAGCAACGAACCCCTGAGTCCTGCCGACTTTGCGCACAACATGAACTCCGGAGGCGGAAGATAAACCTTGCGATTAAGGCAGCCCTGCTATCGGGCTTTGTGTTCCCCGGCCGGGGACCTATCTATTTAAATGGTACTGCTGCGCATCCTCTCGTTATTTCGTCATTCTTTGAATCGTGTCAGGCGACCTCTACGGTATGTTACTGTCGCGACCGCCTTCGTATTTAATGTACGTGTTTTGGTCTGGTCTGGAGACAACAACCTTGTTGCCCTCTTCTACCTTGACGGTGGTGGTCGCAAAAAGAATGGAATACCAGACACCGATCTCACGTCCCTTATCATCCCGCATGGACCAGCCCCGCAAATACAAATTCAGTTCGTGTGTTTTCAACTGCATCCCCCCGACCAGAGCCCGGAGCTTCTCCGGCGTCATAGCAACCGGTTTCCACAGCGGCTCGTCCAGCGTATATTGCTTGTCAAGTCCCATGATCGCGTTGGGATAACCATCGGAACCACTGAAATAATAGTTAAGGTTCGGATTTACCTGATACGTCTCAAAAGCCCATTCAATTTCCCGGTTAGGTTCAAAGCTGCCGTATTGCTTCAAATCCGCCGACAGCCCCGCGCAGCCTGCCCACGACAAGAAAACAAGTAACAATAAACTATGCTTTAATGATCCCGCCGACATACACCTACACTCCTCTGCCCTGAAAAATAATCCTTGTTCACCTGAAAAACGTCTTTAATATAATCAGGCCAAACAAAAAGTCAAATTACCGTCGGCTGGGCGGGACTTACTTAAAGCTTGACAGGACCTGGCATTTTATATAATAAGCACTGCAGTATGCATTTAGACTGACAAGGAGGATCATTTTTTGGCCACACATAAATCAGCGGAAAAGAGAAGCAGGCAGAATGAGAAACGCCGCGCGAAAAACAGCAACGTCAAGTCTGGCGTGAAGACGAAGATCAAATCGGTGGTAACGGTTGTCGAAGCCAAGGATAAGGAAAAATCAAAGGCCGCTCTGGCCGCAGCAATACCCGCCATCGCCAAGGGAGCTGCCAAAGGCGTTCTTCACAAGAAGACCGCTTCGCGCAAGATATCAAGGCTCACCAAGTCGGTAAACGCTCTCCAGAAGTAGCTTCCCCCATTTCAACCGCCTAGAAGCCGGACATCATCAGGAGGTAGACCCGCTCGGCCATGTCGCCGGCCAGTTTGGCGATAGCGTTTTTGCGGCTTGTCTGGGTGACGCTGAGGTTGGCGGTATCGACGGCGTAGTCCCGGCGTCCGCTGAAGTTCGTGTTGACCCAGATGATCTTTTTGGTCTGCCGTTCTTCAAAGGAGATGTTCAGGACTGCGTCCATCCGCTCTTCCGCGGCCACGATGGTGCTCTGGTAGGAGAGGTGCGAGGTGGAGAGGCTTTCTATGCCCCCCTTGAGCACCGCATCGGCCAGGTCCACCCGATCAACCAGTTTGAACCTGCCCCCCTTGATAAACTGCTCGATAAAGGCGCTCCTGAAATCGTTTTCGATACCGGGTTCACTGGTCCTGTTCGCAAAGACATCAACGTATGCCTTCTGGATGCTCTTGTCGATGTTTTCCCCGCCCGGCGCGAAGCGGTAACCGCAGCCGGCGAGCAGCAAGAAGCAAACCAAAACAGCCGCCAACTTCGCCGAAGCTCCTGCCGAAATTTTCTGAAACGCAGCCTTACCGCTTCTCAACGCAGTGCCGTCATAAATATTTTTCACGCTGCCCCCTTCCCGACTGTTCATGTGTTCCCGCGGACAACAATGTTCACCAGCTTACTCGGAACATATATCTCCTTCACCACCTCTTTGCCGGTGATGAGTTTTTCCACCCTCGCATCGGTCCGGGCAAGGCCCTTGATCTTCTCTTCCCCCTCCCCCGCGGAGACGGTTATTCTGCTGCGCACCCTGCCGTTTACCTGGACGACGATGGTGATCTCCTCCTCGCGGGCAACCGCCGGATCGAAAGATGGCCAGGCGGCATCGGCCACTCCCTGCCCGTGGCCAAGCATCTCCCAGAGCTCTTCGGAAAAATGGGGAACGATAGGCGAGAGGAGCAGCACCACGGCGTCTAGGGTTTCCCTGATGAGGGAGAGCGATTGCCGGTCGTCCGCCGCCGGGTGGTTGATCTGGTAGAGGGCATTCACCAGTTCCATGACGGCGCTGATGGCGGTGTTGAAGTGGAAACGATCCTCGATATCGGCAGTAACCTTTTTGATCGTCCGGTGCGTCTTGCGCCTCAGTTCCTTCATCTCGCCTTCCGGCGGTCTGCCGTCCCCATTCACGGAATTGCCGAAGGGGGCAACATCCCGGATGTCGTCGAGATAATCCATGATGATACGCCAGGTCCTGCCCAGAAAACGAAACGATCCTTCAATTCCCTGGTCGCTCCATTCCAGGTCCTTTTCCGGCGGCGCCGCAAAGAGACAGAACATCCTCGCCGTGTCGGCGCCGTACTTCTCCACCAGGTAGTCGGGATCCACCACATTTCTGAGCGACTTGGACATCTTTTCCGTCTTACCGACGATGATCTCCAGGCCACACTTGCGACACTTCCCGTCCGCCACTTCCTCGGGAAAGAGATAGCCGTGTTCGCCGCATTTCATGGTTTCCTTGCAGACCATTCCCTGGGTCAGGAGATTGGTGAAGGGCTCGTCCACACCGAGAATCCCCAAGTCCCGGAGCGCCTTCGTGTAGAAGCGGGCATAGAGGAGGTGCAGGATGGCGTGTTCAATGCCGCCGATGTACTGATCCACGGGGAGCCAGTAATCCAAGTCGTTCCGGTCCAACCCCGGCTTTGTGGAATGACGGGGCGAGCAGAACCGGTCAAAGTACCAGGAGGATTCCACGAAGGTATCCATCGTGTCCGTCTCCCGCTGTGCCGGGGAGCCGCAACGCGGGCAGGAGGTCTCCACGAAGGCCCGGTGTTTCGCCAGCGGCGACCCGCCCTCGCCGGTGAAGGCCACGTCGCGCGGCAGAACCACGGGCAGGTCCTCCTCCGGCACGGGAACGGCGCCGCACTTCCCGCAGTTGATGACGGGAATCGGCGCGCCCCAGTAACGCTGCCGGGATATCCCCCAGTCCCGCAGTCGGTACTGGACGGTCTTTTTCCCGTGGCCCCCCTTCTCCAGGTAGAGGGCTATCGCCTCGAGGGCCTTTGTATTCTCCACGCCGTCGAAGGGGCCGGAATTGGCCAGTATCCCCTCCTCCACGTAGGCCTCCATCATGGTGGCAGGATCGAGGGTTTGCCCGGGAGGCTGGATCACCACGACGAGGGGAAGGTCGTACTTCTTTGCAAACTCGAAGTCGCGCTGGTCGTGGGTGGGCACGGCCATGACACAGCCCGTGCCGTAGTCGGCGAGAACAAAATTAGCGGCGTAGATGGGCATTGTCCTGCCCGTCACGGGATTCGTGCAACAGGCGTCAAGGAAGACCCCCTCCTTCTCGGTGGATTCGGAGGTGCGTACGGCGCGATCCTGCTTTCGCGCCTTCTCCACGAAGGCCCGGACATCCTTCTCCGCAGGCTTTCCCTTCGCCAGCTCCATGACCAGCGGATGTTCGGCGGCAACGAGCATGAAGGTGGCGCCGTAGAGGGTATCCTGGCGGGTCGTGAACACCGTGATCGCCCCTTTGCCGTCCTCACGGGGAAAATCGATTTCGCAGCCGTAACTCTTGCCGATCCAGTTCCGCTGCATGGTGAGCACCCGTTCCGGCCAGCCGGTGAGCCGGTCGCAGTCCTTCAGGAGTTCCTCCACATAGCTCGTGATGCGAAAAAACCACTGGTCGAGAACCTGCTCCCCCACGACGGTTGAGCATCGCCAGCAGAGGCCGGCCTCCACCTGCTCGTTGGCAAGCACCGTCCGGCATTGCGGGCACCAGTTCACGGTGGACCGTTTCTTGTAAACGAGGTCCTTTTCGTACATCTGCAGGAAGAAGAGCTGCTCCCAACGGTAATACTCGGGTTCGCAGGTGGAAATCTCGCGGTCCCAGTCGTAGCTGAACCCCATCCGCTGAAGCTGTTTCCGCATGTGGGCGATATTCTCGTTGGTCCAGACGGAGGGGTGGATCCCCCGTTCGATAGCCGCGTTTTCCGCAGGCATCCCGAAGGAGTCCCAGCCCATGGGGTGCAGCACATTGTAGCCCCGCATCCGCTTATACCGCGCCACTACGTCGCCGATGGTGTAGTTTCTCACGTGGCCGATATGTATCTTGCCGGAAGGGTAGGGAAACATTTCCAGGAGGTAGTATTTTTTCTTCCCGGGATCGGCGGCAACCGTGAAGGTGCGCTGCTCTTCCCAGCGTTTCTGCCACTTCTCCTCAATCTCACGGGGAGAGTACTTCCGGTTTTCCACTTATAAGACCTCCGCGAGGGCCGATGACATGGTCACTTCAAACACTTCCTCCGCCATGTCTCCTTTGGCCTGCATTTTGAACTTGTTGAGCCCCTCGATTATCTGATCGCACCGGCCTTCGTCTGCCAGCACGCAAGGCAAAACCGCCCCTCGTGCTTCCTTGTTTTTTGAGAAGAAATCAAAGCATCCCGTCACCATCGCCTCCGTCATGGTAGGCACCAGGAGCCCGCACCGCCCGGCGCCGGGGATGGAAAAGGCGAATTCATTGCACCGCATGCCGCCCATCGTTTTGGAAAGCTGGTACCCCGCCTCATAGAGGGCATCGTAGGTGATATCGGCCAGCAGTCCCATGCCCAGAAGCAGCACCCGCGCCACGGGAAGACGCCGGGAAAAGGCAAAGACGACCTGCTCGCCCGACGCGCCCGCTATCCTCCCCGCGGCAAGTTCCCGGGAAATGGCTCCGTTTAAGCGCCAGTCCACGAGGCCGCAGAAACCCCGCGGCGGCTTTTCATCGGAAAAGAAACCCAGAACCAGATTTTCGAACTTAGGGATGTTTGGCGGCTGTGTTACTATCTTGATCTGCATCTTTTTTGCGCAATTCCACGTACAGGGCG
>CAZTLA010000053.1:0-17612 GCA_964614365.1 uncultured Syntrophales bacterium
CTCCTGGGCGGATGTGGAGAGGGACTTGACAGCCTGGCTGGGAAATGCGATGCAGAATGATGCAATCCGGTCTCTGTACGATATGGAAGCAGCCGTGCGCCGCAGCAAAGATGAAACACTTCTCGACACCTGGCGCATGCTTCAGGCGTCTGACCACTTCTATTACATGTGCACCAAGTGGTTTGCCAAGGGGGATGTTCATCGGTATTCCAATCCTTTCGAGTCTCCTTATGACGCCTATATAAGTTATATGAACGTGCTGGATGACTTTTCGGGACAACTGAAGACAAGAAAAAAAGAGGGCGCGACAAACAAAGCATAGGGAAAGCAAGAGCCCGCTGCCGATGCTCATCTGTTTGAGAGAATCGATCACAGAACGATTTTAGAAGGGGTAGAATTCATGCCAAAAAAACAAAGCGGTTATCTTTTTGAAGTCAGCTGGGAGGTATGCAACAAGGTCGGCGGGATATACACCGTCATCACGAGCAAGGTTCCTGAAGCCATGCAGGTTTATGGTGACAACTATTACCTTCTCGGTCCCGACCTCAAAACCAATCCTGAATTCGAAGAAACCGATGAGGACTGCTGGACGGAGATTCGGGAAGGAACGGCCGTCAAGGATATCCCCTGTCGCTTCGGCCGCTGGAAAATACCCGGCGAACCAAAGGTAATCCTGGTTAATTTTGCAAATAAATACAATAAGGACCAACTGCTGTTCCGGCTCTGGGAGGATTACGGTGTCGATTCCATTGCCGGCGGGTGGGATTACGTGGAACCGGTCATGTTCAGTTACGCCTGCGCTGAGGTTATAGAAACCGTATACAATCTGATGGTGAAACCGGAGAAGATGACGGCCGTAGCCCAGTTCCACGAGTGGATGACCGGCGGCGGTCTCCTGGGCATTAAGAAGCTCGTGCCGGAAATCGGCACTGTTTTCACCACCCACGCGACCATATTAGGAAGAAGCCTTGCCGGTTCAGGGGTGGACATCTATACGTCCATGGAGCACATCTCTCCCCAGCGGGAAGCAGGCGCCCACAACATAACGGCAAAATACTCCATGGAGGCGGCATCCGCCCGTGAAGCGGACTGCTTCACCACCGTCAGTGAAATAACCGGTTCCGAAGCAAAAAGCTTCCTGGGCAAATCGCCGGATCTTATTACTCCCAACGGACTCGATATTGACCATATCCCCGATCTCGCGAAGGACAGAGCCCCCGCCCTGAAGGCGCGGGAAAGGCTGCTGGATGCCGCCTCACGGTTTCTGCATAAAGATTTCCCCACCACGACGAGGATAGTCGTTATTTCCGGCCGTTACGAATTCCACAACAAGGGCATCGATATCTTCCTCGATGCCCTGGGCCGGCTGGATAAAGAAATGGCCGAGAACGAGGTGATTCTTGCCTATCTCTTTGTGATCGGGGGCCATACCGATCTCATCCCGGCCCTGCAGTGCGAGTATTCATCGCTTTACTGTGACTATTCCAAAAGCGAATCCGGCGCACCGCCCCTCGCGACGCACCGTCTTCAATATGAGGCATCCGATCCGATCCTGCAAACGTGCAACAGACTCGGTTTGAAAAATGCCGCCCAGAACAGGGTCAATGTCATCTTTATCCCTGCTTACTTGAACGGCCATGACGGTCTCATTAATCTCCCCTATTACGAGGCGCTCTCCGGCTGCGACCTGGCTGTCTTCCCCTCATACTATGAACCATGGGGATACACGCCGCTGGAAAGCGCAGCCCATGCCGTGCCGACTGTCACAACGGATCAGGCGGGCTTCGGCATTTGGGCGGAACAGACACTCGACAAGAACGGCGGCGTCATGTTGTTAAAGCGCAAAGGACAGCCCCTGGGCGCCATCGAGGCCAACCTGTACGGCATCTTCGAAAACGTTCATTCCTGGTCGGAGCAGGAAATGGCGAAAAGGAGGGAAAATGCGCGCGCCATCGCCTTCCACGCAAACTGGAAAGATTTTTTCCAGTTCTACCGCGAGGCGTATGAAAAGGCGCTGATCGCCGCCCGCGCCCGTATTGAAAAGCTCGCCCTCAAGGAGGAACGTGCGGAAAAAAAGCACATCTTCGCCGGAGCGGCATCTGCCCAGCCGCATTTCCGTTCCTTCACCGCCGTTATGGACCTCCCGAAGAACATCGCTCGCTTGCGGGAACTGGCCTATAATATCTGGTGGGCCTGGAATCCCCGTGCGCTTGACCTGTTTGCCACGCTCGATCCGAAGACGTGGGACGAAGCAGAGAGAAATCCCGTAAAAATGCTGGAAACGGTTGACCCAAAACTGCTTCAGGAAGCTTCGCAGAATACCAGCTACACCACCCTCTATGCGCAGATCATGCGCCAATTCGATGATTATATGGCCGAGGTCAGGGAATCCGCATGCCGCCTTTCCACCCTGGAAATCAAGTGCTCGGCGCCCATCGCCTACTTCTCCACCGAATACGGTCTGCATGAAACAATCCCCATCTATTCAGGCGGGCTGGGCACCCTCTCCGGCGATCACCTGAAAACTGCCAGCGACCTGAACGTACCGCTGGTAGCCGTGGGCCTGCTTTACAAAAACGGCTTTTTCAAACAGGTAATCGACAAGAGCGGCGTTCAGATAGCGGAATATCCGGAGAACGACTTCTCCACCCTGCCCGTGCAGATCGTCCAAGACGACCGGGGAAACGATGTTCAGGTAACCCTTGATCTGCCGGGGCGCACCCTTTACGCGAGTATATGGGAGATCAAGGTGGGACGAGTTTCCCTCTACCTGCTGAGCACCGATGTCCCCCGCAACACCCCGCAGGATCGAAGGATAACCGATCGTCTGTACGCGGCCGACCAGAGAACCAGGTTCGAACAGGAGGTCCTTCTCGGTGTGGGCGGGATGAGACTGCTCAAGAAACTGGGCATCAAACCCCGCCTGTACCATATTAACGAGGGGCATTCCGCTTTCCTCATTTTCTCCCGTATTTCCGCGCTCATGGCGGAGGATGGCCTGGGATTCGACGAGGCCTGCGAAGTGGTGCGCGGCAGCACCGTCTTTACGACACACACTCCCGTCGAAGCGGGGAACGAACGCTTCCCCAAGGATCTGATGGAATATTACTTCTCGCCCTTCATCAAGAGAACGGGCATATCCTGGTCCCAGTTCTGGGAAATGGGACAGAAGGAAAGCGGCGACGACAAGCCCTTCTTTATGACCATTCTCGCCATGAAACACACACACATGACGAACGCCGTAAGCCACGTCCACGGCCAGGTATCGCGGCGACTGTGGCGCGACGTCTGGAAAGGTTTTCACGAAACGGACATCCCCATTCAAGAGGTAACCAACGGCATACATACCATGTCCTATATCGCCCCCCGGATGAAGGAACTCCTGGACGTCTACCTGGGCATGGACTGGTGGAAAGACCTGACCGATCTCGATCGATGGGCAAAAGTAAAGACGATACCCAACACGATGCTGTGGCGCCTGAGATATGAACTCAAGCAGAAAACCATCGATTTTTTGATTGAACACACGTCCAAACACTGGGTCAAATACGGTTACTCGAAGACCTGGCGGGAAGAACTGTTCGCAAGAATTAACCCCTCGGCGCTTATGATCGGGTTCTCCCGCCGCTTTGCCCCCTACAAACGCGCCGACCTGATTTTCTCTGATATAGAGAGACTGGACAGCATCGTTAATAACAAAACGCGCCCCGTGCACATCATCTTCGCGGGGAAATCCCATCCGAACGATGACATGGGCAAGAGCATCCTGAAAAAAGTAATCGACATCTGCAGAGACGAACGCTTCCGGGGAAAGCTGTTTTTTATCGAGGACTACAATATTCGCGTCGCCCGGCATCTTGTCCAGGGCGTGGACGTCTGGCTGAACACGCCCCGCCGCCCCTACGAGGCAAGCGGCACCAGCGGCGAAAAGGTGGTAATCAACGGCGTACTCAACCTGAGTGTTTCGGACGGATGGTGGTGCGAGGGCTACGACGGAACCAACGGCTGGACCATCGGTCCCGTCGTGAGGGATTACACGGAGGAAGTCGCGAACGCCGATGAGGAGGATGGCCGTTCACTGTTTTCTCTGCTTGAAAATACCGTGATCCCCCTGTTCTACGACCGGGAAGTTTCGGGTATTCCCGAAAAATGGATCGAAGTGATCAAACGGTCAATGGAAACCCTGGTGCCGCGCTTCAATACGGAAAGAATGCTTCACGAGTACTACGACAAAATGTACCTGCCCACGGCGAAGAGGGAACAAGAAATTACCGCCTCATCATTCAAGCTGGCCAAAGAGCTTGCGGACTGGAAACGCAAGATACCCATGCGCTTTTCTTCCCTCAAACTGCTGGATGTGGCCGTCGAAGGCATCCACGGCGACACCATCACCATCGGCCAGCCGCTTATCATCAAAGCGAGAGTGGATCCGGGGAAACTGGAACCTGCGGAAATCCGGGTGGAGTTGATGATCGGGAAAGAAAGCGGGCACGGATTCGCCGACATCCCGGAATGCGTCCCCCTGGAACTGGTCGGTACATCGGAGGGCATCCTCACGTTTTCCGTTCAATACATCCTCAAACAGAACGGCACCCATGCCTACGGAATCAGGGTTCTGCCTTACCACAAGAACCTTTCGAGCAAGAATGAGCCGGGCCTGATCCTCTGGGGCTGATCCGTCCGGAGTCTACGTTCAAACGCTAATTGCAATGGTTTCGGCATGGTTGCGCCAGCGTATGAGAGTTTGGGCAAGTAATGGAAAGTAGATTCATCCAGGCTCAAAAATCTTTTTCGACCATGCAGCGTCTCGTTTCGCTGCAAAGGCGAAAACTCGCCCTTACACGCTCAAACATTGCTTCCGCAAACGGGCGAAAGAGTACTTCATGCTGTAGCAATAGCTTGTAAACTACTCGTCTGCGTGCTATCATTATGATAGCAAGGAGGTGCGCTATGGCAAACGTATTAATCCGTGATATCCCCGATGAAGTGGTCAAAGAACTCAAGCAGCGGGCAAAATCCCGCAACCGTCCTCTACAGCAGGAACTCCGGGAGCTTCTGGTGGAAACGGCCCGCCGGCCCTGTGAAAACATTGCACAACGCGCGGCAGAGATAAAGCTGAAGCTCGCCGGACAGGGCCGGTCATTTACCGACAGCGCTGAATTGTTGCGGGAGGACCGGACCAGGTGAATCTGGTAATTGATGCAAGTGTGATGATCAAGTTTTATATTCCGGAGATACTTTCGGACAAGTCGGCGGAAGTCATGTCACGGGTAGCAGATGGAGAGCTGATGCTGTGCGCGCCCGATCTACTCTATCCCGAGACGGGAAACATCCTCTGGAAAAAGCAGTGCCGGCATGAATTGACTCCTGCGGAAGTCGATGAGATTATTGATGCCATCACGTCTTTGCCCATAAGAATTGAATCCTCGATGTCGGTGATGACTCTGGCTGTTTCCATTGCCATGCACAGCGGGATAACTGTCTACGATGCCATGTACGTGGCGGTTGCCAGGATTTATGAGACCAGAATGATCACAGCCGATAAAAAATTGATAGACGCACTGGCAAAAACGGAATTCAAAAATTATCTACGGTGGCTGGGCGCTGGGGCTTTAGGAAAGTCTTAAGGGAACTTCCATACCAGAGGGCAGGCATGTTTGATTACTGAAGCCCCATTTCTCTTAAAAGAGCGAGGTTTTCTTTTTAGAAGAAGGCGAGACCACTAATTCCCTTGAACTGTTCAGAGAGGTATGGTAGTTTCCCCCTGTCTGGTTCTGCCGGGATTTGCATCCCGATGTCCCGCTTCGCAGACATGGTGAGATGGTGCAAGGTAAGTCATCATTTCCTTACGGGAAATCCCCACCCTTTGGGCGGGGAGATTCAGAGGAGGACCGCATGGAGACGAACGAACAGACACAAAGAGTGGCGGAGCAGACAGGTAACAAGGAGCGGAATTCTTTCGCCGATATGCCCATGAATGCAAAAGATATTGCGCACAGCAGCCGGATGCCCGGTAAGGGGGGAAATATTCGCGATCTTCTCGATGTCGTACCGGATGGCAACGGCAGCGGGAAACAGGAGATAATCGTCATCGATGGTCGGGTATATGAACGGGTTCTGAAACCCGAAGACAGGATTTACGAACTGGATGATATCGTTGAAAACGGCAAAGGGGATGCCCTTGCCGGCGGATGCCTGAATAATGAGGAGACGGCAAGGATTGTTGCCCAGACGGCAGAAAGGATTGCTCGTGAAATGGTTCCCGGTATTGCCGAACGGGTTATCAAGGAAGAAATCGAAAAGATGAAGCGTAACCATGGCATGGGGACGGATCATTAGCGGGGAACCATATCTCCATAAAAGCAGTGCCGCCCGGTGGCGCTTTATGAGCAGGGAGCATGCCGGTATTCATAAGCTCTTGCTGTTTGCAATCTTCTCATTTGTAGTCGCTGTTTTTCCCCCGGGGATGTCTTGTTTTGCGCACGATGATGACAGCCGGACAATGGAGGTGGAGGGGACCGGCAAAGTTATAAACGATGATTTTTCCCGGGCGCGAAACGAAGCAATCCGCGATGCCCTGCGCCGGGCTGTGGAAGAGGCGACTGCCGCGTGGTTTCCTGCCGGCTTTCCCGTTCAGAAAATGCCGGCCATCAAGGAGGCACTCGATGCGAGAGCGGAAGGTTATGTGCAGGATTACCGGATTGTTTCTGAAAAACCCAACAAGAATCTTTATTCGGTCATAGTCAGGGCCACCGTTTCCGCGGGTAATATCATAAAAGACTTACAATCATTAGGGTTCATCAAACCCCAGGAGCCGGGAGGCGCAACGTTCCTGGTCACCATGACAATTCGCGGTCTCACAAGTTACACCGATTACGTGAGATTTAAGGAGTTGCTCAGATCCGGACTCGGCGGTGTGAAGAGTTTGTCGGAGCGGCAGATTGAGTGGAAAACTGCCAGGGTGGATCTGCAAATTACGGGAACGGCAAAAGCGCTTGCAGCCGAACTTACCCGTAAGTCCCGACTACCGCTGGACATCAGGAAGGTGGACAGGGATTCCATCGAAATCGCTGTGTTACACTAAGAGGAAAAAGGGCGTGCGCCATTCTCTCAAGCTTTTCTTGATCGTGACCATGTTGGTTTTATTGCCCGGTTGCGGGTCGAAGGTTCCGCGGGGCAACCCCGATTATGCCAAAGCGGGGATCAGGCTTATTGCCGTCATGCCGGTGAAAAACAGCACGACCGATACGAAGGCGTCTGAGATACTGAGGAAAAGGGTCCTCGACGAACTTTATTTCAAAGGTTATCCCAAAGTGTCTTTGAAATTCATCGACGAAAAACTTTCCCTGATTTTACGAGATAACGCCGGTTCGCAGCGAGGAGACATACCTCCTCAAACCATACGTGAATTGCTCGGCGTTGATGCGGTCATGTACTGCACCTTGAAGGAAATACAAACTTCTTACGGGTTTATTTATGCGCCCACAAGGGTCTCCGCCGCTTTCGAAATGCGCAACGCACGGACGGGCACGACGCTTTGGTCTATTCAGTTGCAGAATGTGGAGAGGAGTTTTGGGTACAGCAGAAAGGATCTGGAAATGAAAGCAGCGGAGGTTTACGAGCCCGCTATCCAAGAAATCACCGATAAGGCATTGAAAACGCTGCCCGATGGTCCCGATTTGCCCGGTTAATGGGAAAAGAATCCTGGAACGCAGACAAGTGCAGACAAGTGAGGAGACATGAGATGAAGAAGATGATAGTCTTTCTGTTTCCGTTTCTTTTGGGTTTCGCTTTCACCGGCTGGTGCGAGGCAGCCGCAGAGCGAATGACAACGGTGAAGGTCGGAAAAGACGGGGCGGCCGTCAGCTTTCTCGAAGGTACGGCAAAAGTGATTTTGGGGGGCAAGGGAGAAGGGCGACCGCTTAAGATGGGGGAAATAGTGCGAGGTGGCGACGAGATCAGCACGGGGGCAAAATCAAGGCTTGAGATTACCATGCCGGATAAATCTTTTCTCCGTTTTGCCGATAACAGTCGATTCAGGATCGTGAAGATTGATGTGCCGGATGATGCGAAGGGTGGATATATGAAAGTGCACATGGCCATCGGCAGGGCCTGGGCCAATGTGAGCAGGATAATCGGGGGGAAAAAGAACTTTGAACTGACCTGCGAAAACGCCGTGGCAGGAGTGAGGGGCACTATTTATCGCATGAACGTGAATGAAGATAAATCGGCACTGGTCAGGGTTTATGATGGTACGGTCGCTGTCGCGGGCGGAGGGGATATTGCGGAACACTCGAAGGTTATCGGTCCGCCCCAGCCGATTGCCGGGCCGAAATCGATTCCCGGACCTCGGAAAGTGACCATGGAGGAGTGGACGTATATAATCAAGGCTATGCAGCAGATCAGGATAAGCGGCAGCGGGGCTGCGGAAAAACCCAGCGATTTTACGGAAAAAGAAGACCGTGACGCCTGGGTGGACTGGAACAAATCGAGGGATAGCGAATCACGGTAGTGTGGTTTGGGTGGGGATGGAAGTTAATCCAGGTTTTATCCATGTGTGACGCGTGAATGTACCTAATTTCTTAACTCTGCTGAGAATCATCCTTGTTCCTGCAATCGTGATATTCCTCATGCAAGGGGCCTTCTGCAAGGCTCTTTTCCTTTTTATCATCTCCGGCATCACGGATGCCATGGACGGGTTTCTTTCCCGGTTGCTTAATCAGCAGACCGTGCTGGGCGCGTATCTGGATCCCATCGCGGACAAGGCATTGCTTGCGAGTTGCTTTCTCGCTCTGTCTATCCTGGGCATTATTCCGGGGTGGGTCACGGTAATCGTCATCAGCAGGGATTTTATCATTCTCCTCGGTATTTCCATCCTGTTCATGATGTCCGTTTCCTTCGAAATACGTCCGGCCTTTGTCGGCAAGTTGACTACGACGATACAACTGGCAACCATATTGGTTGTTCTTGCCCACCAGTGTCTTTCCGGAGGGTTCGATGATGTCTGGGTCATGTATTCTTACGTGCTTACTGCCGGTTTTACCGTTATCTCCGGATTTATTTACATTGTGCGCGGGCTTAAGTTCATCAACCACAATGCGTGAGAGGCATGCGGTCACTTCACCGCAGCGGACTGGCGCAGCGGATTGACGCCGACCGGCTTTTTCCCTTCGCGTTCAAGGCGTCAGTTGTCTCTGACGCTTGCATAAATGAAACTTCCCCGTAAGGAATTGATATTTGCCTTGACATAACAGCGTTTTATTGTTACATAGATCCCCGTTTTTTAAGAGATTTGGGATACAGGCACGTAGCTCAGGGGGAGAGCGCCATCCTGACGCGGTGGATGTCCAGGGTTCAAATCCCTGCGTGCCTACCATATTCGTGCATCGGTAATTACCCGGGTTACTACGGATAGTATGGAAGGGCATCGGCAGGATCAAGGAGAGATGCCCTTTCTTTAATGGAACAAGGAAGTTGCCCCAGCCGGCAATGAGAGCTTTTTTGTCAGTTGTCACGTTATGAGCGAAATGAACATCATGCTGCCAGATGGTTCGAGGGGATCCTATCCACCCGGCGTTACCGTAGCTGAGGTTATATCCTCCTGGCAAAAGGAGGAGCTGCGGTCCGTGATTGCAGCCAGGGTAAATGGCGTTGCCGTGGATTTAAGCCATTCTCTTCACGATGGTGACACGATTGAATTGATTGATGTTTCTTCGGAAGAGGGGTTGTCCGCACTCAGGCACAGCACGTCGCATGTGATGGCGCAGGCAGTGCAGGAAATTTTCCCCGGCACCCAGGTCGCCATCGGTCCTTCGATTGAGAATGGTTTTTACTACGACTTCGAATATAGTCAGGCTTTTACACTTGAGGATCTCGGAAAGATCGAAAGCCGTATGCACGAGATAATTGCGGCGAACCATCCTTTCCAGAGGAAGGAACTCCCACGGGAGGATGCCCTTTCCCTGTTCCGGAAAAGGGGCGAGTCGTACAAAGCGGAGCTGATCAGTGATTTGCCCGATGATGTGAAAACGGTAAGCATCTACAATCAGGGAGAATACGTGGACTTATGCCGTGGTCCGCATATCCCTTCCACGGGTATGATCAAGGCATTCAAGCTCCTGAACGTGGCGGGGGCGTACTGGCGCGGCGATGAAAAAAATAAGATGCTCCAGCGTATCTACGGGACGGGATTCGCCACCGAGAAGACGCTCAAAGAGTATCTGCGACTGCTGGAGGAAGCCCGGAAGAGGGATCACCGTAAGCTGGGCCGCGAACTCGATCTTTTCCAGGTAAACGAGGAAGCCGGGCAGGGACTCATCATTTTTCATCCCCGGGGCGCCGTGCTCCGGAATATTATCGAAGAATGGGAAAAGAAGGAGCACAAAAAACGGGGCTACGAAATGGTAATGGGGCCTCAGATTCTGAAGGCCGATCTCTGGAAGCGATCCGGTCACTTCGACCATTACCGCGACAATATGTATTTTACCGAGGTGGAAGGTCAGTCCTACGGCATAAAGCCCATGAACTGCCTTTCTCATATGCTCATTTACAAATCGAAGATACGGAGTTACCGGGACCTGCCCATACGGTATTTTGAACTGGGTACCGTGCACCGGCACGAAAAAACCGGAGTGTTGCACGGCCTCCTGAGGGTCCGGCAGTTTACCCAGGACGATGCGCATATCCTCTGCACACCGTCGCAGTTGAATGCAGAGATCCGGGCCATTGCCGATTTTGTCGGCTATGCCATGAAGATTTTCGGGTTCGATTACGAAGTGGAATTGAGCACGAGGCCGAAGAACTCGATCGGCTCTGATGAAGAGTGGGCGATGGCGACGGCGGCCCTGAAGGACGCAATGAGGGACAACGGCATGTCCTACGAGATCAACGAGGGGGACGGCGCCTTTTACGGCCCCAAGATTGATTTCAAACTCAAAGATGCCCTGAATAGAAAATGGCAATGCGCGACGATCCAGTGTGACTTTACCCTGCCGGAGAGGTTTGACTTAAGCTATATCGCCGAGGATGGAGAAAAGCACCGGCCGGTCATGCTCCATCGGGTGATTCTGGGCGCTATAGAGCGATTCATGGGAGTACTGATAGAACATTACGCGGGGGCTTTTCCCACCTGGCTTTCCCCTGTCCAGGCAATGCTCCTCACGGTTACGGACAAACATATATCCTATGGTGAAGAAGTATTCGGGCAGCTTGTGGATGCGGATATCCGGGTGGAAAAAGATTTCCGGAACGAGAAGCTCGGATACAAGATACGGGAGGCGCAGCTCCAGAGGATTCCCTACATGCTGGTCATTGGCGACCGGGAAATGGAGGACAGGAAGATTTCCCCCCGGCAACGGGACGGGCAGAATCTGGGGGCCGTTGGTGTGGACGATTTTATTTCCCTCGTCCGGGAAAGATGTGCCCGGTTCCAGTAAGACGGCAGGATCGGGGGAAGGTAAAAAGGACCGTCAATTATTTTTATTCATGAAGGGGGTGCCGTATAGTTAAGGATTTAAGAATCAACGAGGAAATCAAGGCTGCCACGGTAAGAGTTATCGACGGGGACAAGCAGTTGGGAATCATATCTCTGGCGGAAGCCCTTGCTCTGGCCGGTAAGGCGGGACTGGACTTGGTGGAGGTATCAGCAAACGCCGCGCCGCCTGTCTGCAGGATCATGGACTATGGGAAGTTCAGATACCAGCAGAGCAAGAAGCTTCAGGATGCGAAAAAGAGCCAGACCACCATTCAGGTCAAGGAGATACGGATACGTCCCAAGACTGAAGAGCATGACTTGCAGGTAAAGATAAAACATATCAGAAAATTTATCAGTCAGCACGATAAGGTGAAAATCAGTATGATGTTCCGGGGGCGGGAAATAGCATACACCGACATCGGGAAAAAGATCATGGAAAGGGTCAAGGAGGCCCTGTCCGACATATGCGTTGTTGACCAGCAGCCGCGGCTGGAAGGTAGAAGCATGATTATGATTGTAGCGCCCAAGAAGTGACGGGAAAGAGAAAATTACGTATGAGGGGAGTTGAGGAATGCCAAAGTTAAAAACGCACAGAGGAGCCGCAAAACGGTTCTCGCTTACCGGTTCGGGCAAGGTTAAAAGGCGCAAGGCCTACGCCAGTCATATCCTGACGACGAAGACGACCAAAAGGAAACGAAACTTAAGAAAATCCGCCATTCTTGATAAAACAAATGAGAAAGAGATCAAACGGCTTGTCCCCTATCTTTAAGAGGTGGTGGGAAGGAAAGCCGGCAAGAATACCGGCGCTGATGGTTGTTATCCGGAAGAGCGGGTCGTATCATGCATAGTTGAGGAGAGAGAGGAAAATGCCAAGAGTAAAAAGAAGCGTTACCGCCAAAAAGAAGAGAAGGAAGATATTCAAACTGGCGAAGGGATATTTCGGGGCGAGAAGCCGATTGCTGAGAACTGCCACGGAGGCGGTTGACCGGGCCATGAAATATGCCTATCGTGACAGAAGGGTGAGGAAAAGGGATTTTAGGAAACTCTGGATTGCGCGGATCAGTGCTGCCGCCCGCATGAACGGCATATCATACAGCCGGTTGATTTACGGCATGAAAAAGGCGTGCGTGGAGATAGACCGGAAGGTGCTGTCTGATATTGCCATTCACGATCCGCAGGGATTTTCAAAGGTTGTCGGCTTGGCAAAAGGTGAGCAGCCGGCATGATGGAGGACCTGGAGAGACTTCAGAAGGCGGCAGAAGCGGAACTTTCCGCTTCAACAACGGAAGAAGAACTCTTTGCCGTCAGAACTAAGTATCTCGGGAGGAAAGGAATTGTAACCGGCCTTCTGCGCAATGTTGCCGCCATCGCGCCCGAAAAACGTCCCCTGTTCGGGAAACGGTGTAACGAGATCAAAGCATGCCTTGCGGGAAAAATAGAAAAGGCGCTTCTCGATATGTCCTTCCGGAAAAAAGACGGGGAGCTTCTCCGGGAAAAGATAGATGTAACGCTCCCCGGCAGGGGCATGAGACATGGCAGGCTCCATCCCATAACCCTGGTGCGTGAGGAAATCTGCCGGATATTCGCCGGGCTCGGCTTCTCCATTGTCGAGGGGCCTGAGATCGAGAAAGATTACTATAACTTTGAAGCGCTGAATATACCCAAAGATCATCCCGCCAGGGATATGCAGGACACGTTCTATGTGGAGGACGATATTGTCCTGCGTACCCACACTTCACCCGTTCAGGTAAGGACCATGGAGAAGCAGCATCCACCCGTAAGAATCCTTTCGCCGGGGCGGGTGTACCGGCCCGATTCTGATGTCTCACACACACCCATGTTCCATCAAATCGAAGGCCTGCTCGTTGACCGGGGTATCACCTTCGGTAATTTGAAGGGGGTGCTCACCTCCTTCTTACTGCAGATGTTCGGGGAGGATACGGCGCTCAGGTTTCGGCCCAGTTTTTTTCCTTTTACGGAACCGAGTGCGGAGGTCGACATCCGGTGCGTCATGTGCGGCGGCGCCGGCTGCCAGGTATGCGGACAGAGCGGCTGGCTTGAAATTCTCGGCGCGGGTATGGTGGACCCGGCAGTGTTTGAAAACGTAGGATACGATCCTGAGGAGGTGTCCGGTTTTGCCTTCGGTCTCGGGCTGGAGCGGATTGCCATGCTGAAATACGGGATATCGGATATTCGTTTGTTTTTCGAAAACGATTGGAGATTTCTGGAGCAGTTTTAGTCCATCATTTTTATCTTCTTTATGACCGGTGCAAATCGCCGGCGTGATTCCTCAAGGAAAAACCCTGTTATGCTGGTCAGCTTCAGATGGCTCAAAGATTACGTTGATATAGACCTGGCTCCGGCGGAGCTCGCCGATCTCCTGACCATGAAGGGGCTGGAGGTGGAGGCTGTCCACAAGAAGGAACCGGCGTTTACGGGCGTGGTAGCGGCAAAAATTTCCGCCATTGAGCCGCACCCCCGTGCGGATAAGCTTTCCCTCTGCGCGGTGGCTGTCGGTGATGTTTCCTATTCTGTAGTCTGCGGCGCTCCGAATATCCGTGTGGACGATATAGTGCCTCTCGCCAAAGTCGGCGCCGGTTTGCCCGGCGGTCTCGCGATCAGGAAGGCGGAGATCAGAGGGATGGCCTCGGAGGGCATGCTCTGTTCCGAAAAGGAACTGGGCATTGGAGAGGATGAAACGGGCGTGATGATTCTATCCCGGGACGCAAATCACGACGGGTGCGGCTCCGGCGCGGAAATCATGCCGGGATCGGATCTGGCCGACGCACTCGATCTGAAGGATACGGTTCTTGAAATCGGCGTTACCCCCAACCGTTCCGATTGTCTCTCCATTATGGGCATGGCCAGGGAAGTAGCGGCAATTACGGGTCGCGAACTGAGAGTCCCCGCCGTTGCCGTCGTGGAAGAGGCAGAGGATATTGCCGCGCTCACCTCGGTCGAGATAATCGATTCGGACCTCTGTCCCCGATATACGGCGCGGATCATAAGGGATGCGAGCATACGGTCCTCGCCGCTGTGGATGCGTCTGAGGCTCGATGCGGTGGGCATTCGTGCAATCAACGGCATTGTGGATGTGACCAACTTCGTGATGATGGAACTGGGGCAGCCGCTCCATGCCTTTGACTACCGTTTGCTTGCCGAAGGGCGGATCGTGGTGAGGAGGGCGCGCCAGGGCGAGTCTTTTACGTCTCTCGACGGCAAGGAACGAACCCTCCGGGGTGATACCCTGATGATCTGTGACGGCGCGAGGCCGGTAGCCATCGGCGGCATCATGGGCGGGATTAATTCCGAGGTCAGCGAGGACACTCGGACGGTCCTTCTGGAGAGCGCTTATTTCAATCCCACCTCCATCCGGAAAACCTCCCGTCTGCTCGGCATCAGCACCGATGCCTCGTTCCGCTTCGAGCGGGGGATTGATCCTGAAGGGGTTACAAAGGCGCGCGACCGTGCCGCCGCTCTTATGGCAGCCATTGCAGGGGGAAGGGTTTGTAAAAACGGCATCGACTGCTACCCCCGTACCGTTGCCACGGTGAAAGATATTCCCCTGCGCGTGAAAAGGGTGAACGCTCTCTTAGGGACCGCTTTGAATGCCGGGGAAGTGACGGGGATCCTGAAAAGCCTGTCCATGGCCGTTGACAAAAAAAAGAATGATGAGGAAGGAGTTTACGGGGTTACCCCACCCACCTTCAGAGTCGATATTGCGCGGGAAATCGATCTCGTCGAGGAAGTTGCCAGGATTTACGGCTATGACCGGATACCGATTGTCCCCCCGCTTGTTTCCGCGCTGCCCACGGCGGGCGACCGGAAAAGCAGCATCGAGGACGCGATCAGGCGCATCCTGCGAGGAGGCGGCTATTCCGAGGTGATCACCTATAGTTTTGTGTCAGACGAGGCGGTGGACGTGCTTGGCCTTGCCCGTGAGGACGAACGCCGCCGCATGGTTCGTATCAGGAACCCCTTTACGGAAGACCAAGCGGTCATGAGGACGACCATACTTTACAGCCTCCTGGAGACCATGAAGAAGAATGCGCACAACGGCTGCTTCGATCTGAAGATTTTTGAAACGGGCAAGGTTTTCTTCTCCCGCGCTGAGGGGGATCTTCCCCGCGAGGCAAACCGGGTGGGCGGTCTCCTCACGGGCCTGCGGCATGACAATAGTTGGCATTTTACGGGTCTGCACGCGGATTTTTATGACTTAAAGGGGATCGTGGAAAATATATTTGTGAGCTTGCGGATTTCTCCGGTAAAATTCAGCGCGGAGGGCGGTGAAACCTTTCTCCATCCGGGCAGATCCTGCGGCATCTATGTCGATGGCAGATACGCGGGCTTCCTGGGAGAGGTTCACCAGGATGTCCTTACCCGCATGGATCTGAAGAATCGCGCCCAGGTATTTGAAATCGATATGGATATTCTGTCAGGTCTTGCTTCCGAACGTATCAGGTGCAATGAAATTTCAAAATTTCCCTCCAGCTCGAGAGACGTGGCTTTTTTAGTTGATAAACAATTGGGGGCGGATGCGATGCTTACTATTGCCCGCTGCGCCGGTGAGGAATTGCTTGAAAAAGTAAGTATTTTTGATGTATATGAGGGCAAGGGCATTCCCCCGGGGTTGAAAAGCTTGGGCTTGAGGTTTGCGTACCGATCTTTCCAGAGAACGCTGACGGACGATGAGGTCAACCTGGTGCATGGCCGCATTGTGGCAACGCTGGTCGCTTCCACCGGGGCGAAGGTAAGAGGTGAAGAGGATTAAGCAAGGAGATGGGCTATAACGGAGGAGGTAAGAGATGACAAAGATCGAAATCATTCAGAATGTGCATGAGAAACTGGGGTTTCCCAAGAAAAATTCAGCAGAGATTGTCGAATCGGTCTTTGATATTATCAAAGACAGCCTGGCCCAAGGCGAAAAGATCAAGATTTCCGGTTTTGGTAATTTTATCGTAAAGGAGAAAAAATCACGCCGGGGCAGAAATCCCCAAACCGGCGCGGAGATAGAAATATCCTCCAGAAGAGTGCTGACGTTCAAATCGAGCCAGGTGCTCCGCAAGGCGCTGAACGATTAGGCCGAACGCTACGGTTCACCAGAAGGGGTGTATCGCTGCCGACCACCGGAGCAACGGGGCGGTGGGTGCACTGCGATACCGTACCGGATACGTTGTCTCCATGTTTCCTGAAGAAGCGCAGGCCGTGGTATAATTCATGGGGACGGTTTGAAGATGGATGTATCGATTCCCGAAAAGGATTATTTCCGCATCGGCGAAGTCAGCAGGATTCTCGGTGTTGAACCCTATGTGATCAGGTACTGGGAATCTGAGTTCAAATCGGTAAGACCTGTCCGCACCAAGTCGGATCAGCGGCTTTACCGAAGAAAGGATGTACAGGAACTTCTGGTCATCAAGAATCTCCTGTACAACGAGCAATTCACCATCAACGGCGCAAAAAAGAAATTGAGGAAAATGAAAAAAGAAGTCTGCCCGCCGGATGAAGGACTTGACCGGATGCGTCTCACACAAATAAAAGACGAGTTGCTCCGGATCCGGGCGCTTGTGAGCAGAAAGGAATATTGAAGAAATGAATGAACCGCTCAGGGGCCGGTTGGAAACAATCCCGTTGTCCAACCGGCCTTTTTTATGAAGTCGCCGATGTTAGTGCTTGTTCGCCCTCTTGGATGCCTTCAGCGGGTTGATTTTTTGCGTGGTTTCTGCGATTTCTCTTTTTATATGGGTGGCGGTGGGACATTTTCCCACAATCCACTTGCTGGAGGGATTTGGGTATATCATGCAATACTGTCCTGCTGATAAATCTATGATTTTTGAGCAGCCCGCGCAGTTTTCCACGACCACGTGACAGCTCCCCCCATTAAAACCACAACCTTTTTTCGTCATAAAACCACACTCGTTTCCGACCTTGATGGTTTGGCAAACCATTGCACACACTCCCTTCTCATACGTGATTTATAATTTTAAGCCGAATTGTTAAGGTCCGATTTACGAACGGAAACCACGGCAGGAAAATAACGGGGACTTCTATCAGAAAGTAAATCGCCTGTCAAGGAGAAAATTGGGAGGTGTCAGGAGCAAATGATATGTCCGGTATTGTAGCACACAATCTGTCCGGTTTG
>CAZTLA010000054.1:0-17587 GCA_964614365.1 uncultured Syntrophales bacterium
TTGACAAGCTCTTTGCCGTCGTATATTCCCAAGTGTCCGTCGGCGCCGAGATCAGGATGTACGATACGAAGACAGGGAATTTTCTCTGGAGCGGCCAGCATGTGGCCCGTATCCATGAAGGCGGGATTTCCACGACACCGGTGGGGATTATTGCCACCATGATTGCCACGTCGTTGAACCTGCGCGACATTCAGTTGCTCCGGGCCTGCGATGATCTTTTCCGTGATATGGTGAAAACCATTCCCGTGCCGCCACTCGCCGAGGCCTCGCGTCCGCCGGTGATTGCCCTGCTTACCCAGGACGCGCAGAACAGGCCGAAGAAGGCGGGGGATGAGATTAAAATCGTCATCCAGGGCGTTCCGAAGATGCAGGCATACTTCGATATCGGCGAGTATAAGAAACATATCGACATGCAGGAGATTGAACCGGGCGGCTATCTCGGCACCTACAGGGTTCTCCCCGGCGACAACGTAGCGAAGGCGGTTATCACGGGCTATTTGAGTGATGATGCTGGAAACACCTCTCAGTGGGTGGATGCCCTGGGGACCGTAACCCTTGACACGACGCCGCCGGAGAAGCCTATAAATTTCAATGCGGTGGGCAGAAATACCCTTGTACTTCTTGCCTGGGATAAATCAGGGGATCCGGACCTGGCCGGTTATCGTCTCTATCGGAGCCGGACGCCTCTCAGTGGTTATGAGATGGTCGTAAAGACTGAGGTAAACGAATACCGTGATCAGCGGGAAACGGCGCTGGTAAACGGCAGAAAGTATTACTACCGGTTATCTGCCGTGGACCATGCCGGCAATGAAAGCGCTATGGCCGAATGTGTCGGGATGCCGGTGGCGCCCGGCCCGACGCTCGTCTCCGGACTTATCGAGGCGGATACCACCTGGTATGCCGGCGCCAGTCCCTATGTCATCGAGGGAGCAGTTGCCGTTCGCGACAAGGCGGTGCTCACCATCGAACCCGGAACGGATATCCGCTCGAAGGGGGGAGCGCTCATGGTGGAGGGGCGTTTGATCGCCAAAGGCGACAGCAACCACGTGATAACGTTTGGCGGCGCAGAAGAGGGAAAAGTCTGGGAAGGGGTGGCCTTCATGAATGTGAAGGAAAAGGAAAACATCCTCCGGTTTGTCCGTATACGGCATGCCCGGGTCGGTGTTGCCATACATGCTTCTTCTCCGCTTGTTGAATCCAGTGAATTTACGGATAACGAGACGGCTTTGCTGATTACCGGCGCCTTTTCAAAACCCCGCATATACGATAACCTGCTGCATAAAAACCGCGGCGCTTCCGTTGTCATAAAGGACGGAGCCCAGCCGGAATTGAAAAATAACGGGATTCAGGACAATGGGAAAGAAGGCGTGCTCATTCGGGGAGCGGCGCCTCTGATCAGTCGCAACAGAATAGCCCACAACCGCGGGACAGGGATCACGGTTCACAACAGCCAAGCACTTATTGGGGAAAACAATATCACGGATAATGCGCCCTACGATCTTGTCGGAAATATGACCGGCGAGCCGGTCATGGCCCTCAACAACTGGTGGGGGAGCGACAGAGGGTTGGAAATCATGCGTAAGATCCGGGGCCGGATCAATATCGGGTCCGTTCTGACTGCTCCGTATCCGGAAGGCAGGCCGCGGGAACTTCCCATTCTGAGCGGCTCTCTCGGCGGTTCCCTGAAAGGGGATGCATTCCTCGTCCTTTCCCACAGCCCTTATCGGGTGACCCGCGACTTGGTGATCGACGGTGGCGCTACCCTCCATATTGAACCGGGGGTAACCCTGCAGTATGATCAAAACACCTCGATCATTACGGAAGACGGCGGAGTTATGGCCCGTGGGACCAGCGAACTGCCGATCATCTTCACGGCCTCCGGCGCTTCGCCTGCTCCCGGATTCTACGGGAGCGCCGTCCGTTTTGCCAAACGGACAAAAGTAAACAGCGCCATTGCCTATTCGATTGTCCGATATGCGACTACGGCCTTTGACGTCTATTACGGCACGCCGGAAATATCGTTATCTCTCATCATCGCGAGCTCTCAAAACGGCATTTACTGTCGCAATGACGCGGCGCCGAAGGTTTCCTTCAATACGTTCAGCAACAATCTCGGCGAAGGGGCGATGAAATGCGTCGGTATGTCCAATCCGGCGATCCATAACAATAATTTTCAGGACAATACTGTTGCCCTCCAGACATTTTCCTCCATCCATATCGATGCCCGCCAAAACTGGTGGGGAGCAACACCCCCGGACCGGAATCTTATCTGGGGCGACAATATCAACATCAAACCCTGGCTGGAGAAACCCGAAGAAAGGGCCTACAACGGCAAATAAGGCGGACGATATTCTTCGTTGAAAGCGCGGAGGCATTTTGTTATCCTTACGGAGCGGGGAGGATGAACTCCGCACGGGAGGTCTTCGCCTTACAACGTATATACTCAGGTAGAATCATCTGAAACATCAAAGGGAAGGAGGAGGGTATGAAGTTAAAACGTGCAGTGGTGGCGTCCCTCGTGGGCGCCGTTCTCCTGATTGCGGGAGTCGGTTTTTGCGACGACAAGGTCAGCATGTCGGAGTGGACCCAGATCATCGAACAGATCGGGAATAAGGGGAGCATTAACTGGTCGGGAGGCTACCTCGAAGCAGTGGGTATCGGCGCCCCTCCGGAACAATACATCGGCAGACCCAATGCGCGTCCTATGGCCCTGAGGGCGGCCCAGATGGATGCCTATCGGAACCTGCTTGAAACGCTCAATGGCGTGCGGGTAGATGCCGTGACCGTGGTAAGGGATTTTACCACGCAAAGCGACGTTATCAACGCCCAGGTACAAGGTATCGTGAAAGGCGCCAAAACGATGAAGCAGGACTACCTCTCTGACGGGACAGTCGAGGTTACCGTCCGCATGCCCTTGAGCGGCGATTTTTCCCAGGTGATCGTTCCCAGAATCCTGGAAAGGAAACAGGCGATGCTGCCTCCTGCCCCGGTCGTTGCCCTTCCGGCCGGCCCGGCAGCTGTGGTCTATACGGGACTCGTCGTGGATGCCCGTGGTCTCCAGGCGCGTCCTGCCATGTCGCCGAAGATCCTTGACGAAGAGGGCAAGGAAGTTTACGGGTCCATGAATGTAGATCGCGAATATGCCGTGCAGCAGGGTATGAGCGGTTATGCCCGCGACCTTACCGCGGCACAGAGTAATTCTCGGGTGACCAGTAATCCCGTGACGGTGAAAGGAATGAAAGCGGGCGGGCAGGGACGCTCCGATATCGTCATCAGCAACGCCGATGCGACGGCGATCAGAGGTGCCGCCGATAATCTGACTTTCATGAAAAAGTGCCGGGTAATGATCGTTCTCGATTGACGGGACAGACGCGCGGGAAAATCAGGACCGCAGCCGCTTAAGCAGGCGGTTGCGGTCCTCTTTCTTTCAGGCCGGGAACGTTTCCGAATGCGTTTCCCTTCCCGGTGGGAGGTCGCTTTGGCGGGTAAAATAGCTCTTCTGCCACCTGATGTCACCAATAAAATTGCCGCCGGAGAAGTTGTGGAACGGCCGGCGTCGATTTTGAAGGAACTTCTGGAAAACGCTGCTGATGCCGGCGCAACCGAGATTTCTGTGAATCTGGAAAAAGGCGGCCGGGGCTCGATCAAAGTAGTGGATAACGGGGAGGGAATGGACTCTGCCGATGTGCCGCTGGCATTCGAGCGTTATGCCACCAGTAAGATTCGCGGGTTTGAGGATATTTACTCGATCAGTTCCTTTGGTTTCCGAGGAGAAGCGATCCCCAGCATCGCCTCCATTGCGCGGGTCGAAATCCTCTCCCGAAGAAAGGAGGCCCTTTCCGGAACCCGGGCAATTGTGGAGGCAGGGGAAATCCGGGAGCTTTCAGATGCCGGGTGCCCGGTGGGGACATCGTTCCTGGTCGATCGCATTTTCGACTCCGTGCCCGTACGAAGAAAATTCCTCAAGTCTGACGCCACGGAGCAGGGATACTGTTTAGACGTCATTACGCGGATCGCTTTGTCCCACCCGGAGATAAAAATCCGTGTCGTGAACAACGGGCGCGAAGCATTGAACCTACCCGCTACCGCAAGCGCCGTGGAACGCATCTCTCTGGTATTGGGGGACGATATCGCCGCCTCCATGGTGTCCGTACAGGGGAGGCGTGCAGATCTGACGATCGGAGGTCTGGTATCCATACCGACCCTGGCAAAAAGCACCGCCAGGCACCTCTATGTATTTGTGAACAAGAGGTACACCCGGGATCATTTGGTAAATCACGCGGTGATGACTGCATATCGGCATTTGCTGGAAGCAAAAAAGTATCCCGTGGCGGTCATGTTTATTGATCTTCCGCCCTCCGAGGTGGATGTGAATGTCCATCCCGCCAAGCTGGAGGTTCGGTTTCAGAATCCGAGAGTCGTCTATGAAACGGTACTGGAAGCCGTTGTGGTTGCGCTGTCGGGAATAAGGTCGGCATCGTCGACGGGGGGCGTCGTTTCCACGTCTGGGGCGGGACTAGTAGATATTGACCGTTACCGTTCCCGGGTCGAGGAGGCGTTGAAACGCTACTCATCCCCTCCCGGCGGCAGCGGCTTTTTTCCCACCTCGAAAGCCTCCGGCGCCGCCCCCGTTGACTTCGACAAGAGAGCGCCTGCGGCGGGAGACGCGCAAAATTTTCCTGAGGTGCCTCTGAAGTTCTCCGAACTCAACTATGCGGGACAGGTGGGGGACACGTACCTGGTCTTTTCGGCGCCGTCCGGCATGGTTCTCCTCGATCAGCACGCAGCTCACGAGCGGATCCTTTTCGAAAAACTGAGGGCGAGGTCCTCTCTTCACCCGGAACGCTCCGTAGGGCAGCGGCTGCTTCTGCCGGAGGTTATCAATCTCTCCGCCCGTGACCTTCCTTTTGTGTTGGAATCCCTGTCCATGCTGAATGCAACCGGTATGGAGATCGAGCCTTTCGGCGGTGAGGCCGTGGTGGTGAAATCGCTTCCGGCCATGTTGTCGGGCGTGAAACCTACTGAAATCATAAACGACCTGCTTGACGGATTTTCCGAGTCCGATCGGTTGCTGGGCCTCAAGGAAAGGGAGGAAAAGATATTTTCCCTCCTGGCGTGCAAAGGGGCGGTCAAGGCAAGACATTCCCTGAGCGCGGCAGAAGTGAGCTCATTGTGCCGTGATCTCGATGCCGCGCCGTTTATTTCTACCTGTCCTCACGGCAGGCCGCTTTCCGTAACTATTTCCTTCGGTGATCTGGAAAAGATGTTCAGGCGCCGTTGACAGGGCAGCAATGGCCATACCGCACGATACAAAACCGTCTCTCGTCATTATCGCCGGTCCCACGGGAATCGGCAAATCCCAACTGGCGCTTGAACTGGCGGGCGAGTGCGGAGGCGAGATCGTAAGCGCAGATTCGATGCAGGTTTACCGTTTCATGGATATCGGCACTTCCAAGCCGTCAGCCCGTGACCAGGTGCGGGTAAAACATCACCTTATCGACGTGGTTGATCCCGATGAACCCTTCAATGCCGCGCAGTATGTCTCTCTGGCGGGAAGCGCGATTGACTCTATCGTACGGCAGGGAAGGCCCGTTTTCGTCGTCGGGGGAACGGGCCTGTACATCAAGGCGCTCCTTGGCGGGATTTTTTCGGGACCGGGCGCCGACGAACCATTGCGGGAATTTTACCATGCAGAGCTCCGGCGCCGCGGGAAGGAGCACCTTTACCATCTTTTGAAGTGCAAAGATGAAAAAGCGGCCCGCCGGATCGACCCGCACGATACGGTGAGAATTATCAGGGCGCTCGAAGTATGGGAGCAATGCGGCAGATCCATCGTAGACCAGCAGAGAGATCATAAATTCGGCGTCGAGCGTTATCGCTGCCTGAAGATCGGGCTTGGCGCGCCGCGTGAAGAGCTTTATGGGAGGATCGAACGCCGCACGGAGATGATGGTTGAATCAGGACTGATTGAAGAAGTGGAAAAACTTCTTTCCCGGGGTTATTCCCCGGCCCTTAAGTCTATGCAGGCGTTGGGATATAAACATATGGCGAACTATTTGAGTGGGTTATACGATCGGGGAGAAGCGATTCGTCTCATGAAGCGCGATACGCGAAATTACGCGAAACGGCAATTGACGTGGTTTCGTGCGGATGCCGAGATTCAATGGTTTTCCCGCGGGGACGCGGGTGTCCCCCGGAGCGTGCTGCGAAATTACTTGACTTCAGGGGGATATGAATATAATTAATCGTCTCATCCAAAGAAAGGAGGATACTATGCACTATCAAGATACGTACCGGAAGCTGCTTATGCTCCTTGTAGCGTTAGCCATGGGACTTTCTCTCGTTTCCTGTGGGCCGAAGGCCAGAATACCGACGAGTCAGCTTGATACGCCGGAGCATCATACGTTTACGGGAATGAAACTGCTCAATCAGGAAAAATACGCCGATGCCCAGCGGGAATTCGATCTTGCCCTGCAGTTGAACCCGAAGTATTCTCAGGCCCACGCGGGAACGGGGCTGGTGAAGGCGTACCATCAGCGCGATTACAAAGGAGCTTTTAACAGCCTCAAGGATGCCGGAAAGTACGCCAAGACGGATGAGGACAAGGTTTTTTTCCACTTGGGCCGTATCCGGGTCTATACGGCGGGGATGGCGTTGGCCGACAAAAACTGGCTCAAGGAGGCAAAGAGCGATTTTGACGACGCCGTGAAAATCAACCCCAAATCATCCGCAGCCTACTACTGTATGGGGCTTGCCTATAAAGCGGGCCTGGACTTCGACCCGGCGGGGCAGATGTTCCGTAAGGTGCTTGATTTTAAGGGTGATAATGGGAAAGAAGCGGACAGCGAATGGAATTTGTTGCAGAAAATCCAGAGGGCGATACCGGGAACCATTACGGGAAAGAAGATCGCCCTCGTAGAGCGCATAACCAGGGCGGACGCGGCTGCCCTGTTCATGGAAGAGCTGAAGATAGACGTCCTGTACCAGAAACGAACGCCCAAGGTTTATGATACATCCTTTAAGGATCCGGAAAAGACTAAGGCGGCGGTAAAAAAACCGGCCACGGCATCGGACATAGCCGATCATCCGCTCAAGGCCGATATCGAAGGGATATTACAAGTCGAGGTGCGAGGGCTGGAGAATTATCCCGATGGCTCCTTCCATCCGAACGATATCGTCGATCGTGCCACCTATGCCATGATGATTGAGGATATCCTGATCAAGGTCGCGGGAGACAATGCGCTTGCCACCAAGTTCATCGGGACCGCGTCTCCGTTCCCCGATTTACGTTCCGATCTGCCCTATTTTAACGCCGTCATGGTTGTCACCTCGCGAGGCATCATGGAGGCCAGGGATATTGCCACCGGCGAATTCGCACCGCGGAATCCGGTTCCCGGCGTGGATGCACTGCTCATTATCCGTAAATTTAAAGAGGAATTGAAGTTTTTCTGAGTAATGAGATCGGCTAAATAAGGGGGCTATGAGCAACAGAGCGTAGCCCCCTGTCTTTTTAGTAAGTAAGAAATTATTTTCTGAGGTTTTTGACAGAAAATAATTTCGTGAACTTGCTTATCCCGTTTATCGGGGTTAGGGAGCATTTGAATGGTAAACGAGTCTTTGGATAAGGTTTTCGAGCCTCAGAAATCGGAAGCCAAATGGTACCAGTACTGGCTCGATGGCGGGTATTTCAAGGCGGAGGACAAGAGTTCACGGAAGGCTTTTTCCATCGTCATTCCCCCGCCGAATGTAACCGGCATGCTTCACATGGGGCACGCCTTGAATAATGTCCTTCAGGATATTGTAACCCGGTACAAGAGGATGCAGGGATACAACGCCCTCTGGATTCCGGGGATGGATCATGCCGGCATCGCCACGCAGAACGTGGTGGAACAGGAGTTGGCGCGCGAAGGGATTACGCGGCACGATCTGGGCAGGGAGAAATTCATTGAACGGGTGTGGGAATGGAAGGCAAAATACGGCGGCGTCATCATCAACCAGCTCAAGCGCCTGGGATGCTCCTGCGATTGGTCCCGTGAACGCTTCACCATGGATGAGGGATTGTCCCGTGCGGTCCGGGAGGCCTTTGTTCGCCTCTACAACGACGGGCTCATATATCAGGGGGATTACATCGTCAACTGGTGTCCCCGCTGCCATACGGCCATATCCGATCTGGAGGTGGAATACCGGGAAGAAGAAGGATGCCTCTGGTACGTCCGCTACCCCTTGGCCGACGGCACGGGCGGGGTCGTGGTGGCAACGACGCGTCCCGAGACGATGCTTGGCGATACTGCCGTTGCGGTTAATCCCCATGACGAGAGGCACAAGGATCAAATCGGGTGTCAGGTGGTTCTGCCCCTCGTAAACAGGATGATCCCGATAATTGCCGATGACTATGTAACCAAGGAATTCGGTTCCGGCGCCGTGAAGATCACCCCCGCGTGCGATCCCAATGACTTTGCCATGGCGGAGAGGCATGGCCTCGAAATCATCAAGATCATGGATGGGGACGCGGTCATCAACGAGAATGGCGGCCCCTACGCAGGGCAGGACCGCTACGAGTGCCGGCGCAACGTCATTGCCGATCTGGAAAAACAGGGCTTCATTGTCCGAAAGGAACCCTACGTGCACAACGTGGGGCGTTGTTACCGTTGCCGAACGGACATAGAACCCTCAGTATCGCGGCAGTGGTTCGTCAAGATAAAACCGCTGGCGAAATCGGCAATGGCTGCCGTGACGAAGAAAAAAACCCGGATCGTCCCCACCCTGTGGGAGAACACCTATTTCGAGTGGATGAACAATATCCGCGACTGGTGCATTTCGCGGCAGATCTGGTGGGGACACCGGATCCCCGTCTGGTACTGCGAGACGTGCAAGGAAACGATCGTTGACGTAAAAACGCCCGAACGGTGTCCCACCTGCGCCGGGATCAGTCTGAAACAGGATGAAGACGTTCTGGATACCTGGTTCAGTTCCTCCCTCTGGCCCTTTTCCACTTTGGGATGGCCGGACAAGACAAAAGCACTGAAGACCTTTTACCCCACCTCCCTGCTCATTACGGGATTCGACATCCTTTTTTTCTGGGTGGCAAGGATGATGATGATGGGTCAGTATCTGATGAAAGACGTGCCCTTCCGCGACGTATACCTTCACGCGCTCGTCCGCGATGAAAAGGGCGAGAAGATGAGTAAATCGAAGGGCAACAGCATAGATCCCCTCGACATGATGGACAAGTTTGGCACCGATGCCTTCCGGTTCACCCTTGCGGCCTTCACCGTCCAGGGACGGGACGTGCGGATGTCCGAGGAAAAGGTGGAAGGCTACAAATATTTCGTGAACAAAATATGGAACGCCGGCAAGTTTTCCCTCATGAACCTGGAGGATTATGAGGACAGCGCTTCCACGGCTGAGGGGGAGGGGGAATCCCTGGCTGACCGGTGGATACGGGCGAGGCTGAACAGGGCAATCACTGAAGTGACGGCGGCTTTGGACGAGTACCGCTTTAACGATGCGGCTATGGGCCTTTATCATTTCATTTGGCACGAATTGTGTGATTGGTACCTGGAACTCATCAAGCCCCTTCTCTATGGAAAGACCGGCAACGCCCAAAACAGGCGCGCCGCACAACGGACGCTGTTCACGGTCCTCAAATCTTCCCTTAAGCTGCTCCACCCCTTCATGCCTTTCTTAACGGAGGAACTGTGGCAAACATTCGTTGCCGACGGCACGTCCATTATGGCGAGCGACTTTCCCGTAACGGAAGCGCAAGGTGATGACGACCGGGCCGAACGGACGATGACGACCATCATGGAGATCATTACCGGTATCCGGAACATACGGGGAGAGGTGGGCATAGCGCCCTCAATAAAACTTAAAGCAGTCGTTTATGTTCCGGATGAAAAAGCGAGCGCCACCGTGGTCGAAGGCAATGACTACATCATCAGTCTCGCCAATCTGGCGAACCTGACGATCAGCAGGGAAGAACAGGTACCCAAAGGCGCCGCCACCGCCATCGTCGGCGCCATGAGAATATTCGTTTTGCTTGAAGGAGCCGTCGACATTGCCGGTGAAAAGACGAGGCTCGAAAAGGAAAAGGCGAAGCTGGATCAAGACCTTGCCGTCGTTTCCAAGAAACTGGCCAACCGGGACTTTCTGGCAAAAGCCGCACACGCCATTATCCAGAAGGAAGAGTCGAAGTACCGGGAATTGCGGGAGAAGCATGCGGCGATCGAGACCGCGCTCAGGAAATTTGCCGAGATGAGGACATAAGGTGCAACCCTTAGGGAATGCACTCGCTGACTGATTTATAAAAGGAGAAGAAATGATTAGCGATATCATGGTTCAACGATATACCGTTCATCGCCTGATTCGAGCGGCGCTTGAAGAGGATGTGGGGGCGGGGGACATTACGACGACCGCGGTGCTGAACGGCGAGGAAGCGGGGAATGCCCGTGCCGTGGCCAAATCGGACACGGTAGTGGCGGGCATCGATGTCTTCCGGGAGGTTTTTCTCTTCCAGGATCCCGGCCTTGTGTTTACCGGGCACTTCCACGACGGCCAGAAAGTGGCAAAGGGAGACCTGATCGCCGAGATATCGGGAAAACTTGCCAGCATCCTGGTCGCGGAACGGGTAGCCTTGAATTTTCTCCAGAGGATGTGCGGTATTGCCACCATGACCCGCCGATTCGTGGAAGAGATCGGGTCTGCCAAGGCAAAGATCCTGCATACGAGGAAAACGGCGCCCGGCCTCAGGATATTGGATACCTACGCCGTACGGGTAGGTGGAGGTTCGAGCCACCGTTTCGGCCTGTCCGACGGCGCCCTGGTGAAAGACAATCACATCGCATCCGCCGGCAGCATTGCCCGCGCCGTAGCCGGTGCGCGCATTCGCATTCCCCTTACGGTCAAGATTGAAGTGGAAGTGACGAATATGCGGGAAGTCGAGGAGGCGCTCGCCGCCGGCGCCGACGTGATCATGTTCGACAATATGAGCCTGGCCGAGATGACCGAGGCGGTTCGTGTTGTGGCGGGCAGAGTCCCGATCGAGGCGTCAGGCAACGTAACGCTCGACAATGTAAAAAAAGTGAGTGAAACAGGAGTGGATTTCATATCCGTCGGCGCCCTTACGCACTCCGTCAAAGCCGCCGACATATCCCTGCGCGTGGAGTGCAGATAACGGAAGCAGGGGGAAAAGAGGGCCCTCTTTTCCCCTACCGCCCCATCCCCTTATGGATCTCAATGAGCACGAGTTGCGAAGCCGCCTGGCGGGGAAAAGAATAGGCGGAGCCCTCCACTTCTTTGAAGAGGTTGACTCCACCAATGACACCGCCTTCCGTCTGGCGATGCAGGGCGCCCCGGATGGCACCGTGGTGGTGGCTGACGCTCAGCGCGGCGGGAAAGGGCGTCTGAAACGCCACTGGCTGTCTCCGCCCCGATGCAACCTCTACACGTCGATCGTCCTGAGACCACCCCTCAAGCCGGATGCAGCCTCACAGGTCACTCTCGTTGCCGGTGTCGCTTTGGCTGATTTTCTGTCGCCCTATTGCCCGGGATATGTTAGTCTCAAATGGCCCAACGATATTCTAATCCGGGGCAGGAAGACATGCGGCATCCTGACGGAAATGAAGGCCGTCGACGATACGGTCGAATTTATTATCGTCGGCATCGGCCTCAACCTCAACATGAAGAAGGAAGTTTTCGAAGAAGCGCTCCTTTGCACGGCCACGTCGCTCGGAGAGGAATCGGGCAGAGAAATCCACCGCCTGGACTTTGCCGTGGGAATGTATGATTCCCTGGAACGATTTTACAGCCTTTTTCTGAGGGAAGGGTTTTCATCGGTGCGGGATACATGGCTCCGCTATGCCGCCTGGCTGGGGAAACCGGTCAGGGTGGTTTTCGGCAGCGAAATGATCGAGGGGGAAATGGAGGGATTGGACGGGCATGGGGCGCTCCTTGTCCGGGAAGGAAGCGGGGTGATAACGAGGGTCATCGCGGGCGATGCCTCGCTCAGGGAGGGATAAGGTATGCTTCTGGTCGTCGATGTGGGAAATACGGAAACGGTTCTGGGAATTTACGACGGGAAAAAGCTGGTTCATGACTGGCGGATCAGGACGGTCGTCGACCACACCGTTGACGAGTACGGAATGCTGATCGTGAGCCTCTATAAGTCAAGCAAGATAGGCAGCCGGGCAGTAAAGGATATCATTATCTCCTGCGTTGTCCCGCCCATGCTGAACATCCTCGAACCCCTGTGCCGGAAATACTTTGACGTAAAACCTCTCATCGTGGGGCCGGGCATCAAAACGGGCATGCCTATCCTGTACGACAATCCCCGGGAAGTGGGGGCCGACAGGATCGTAAACGCAGTGGCCGCGTTCGAAAAGTACGCCAGGGAATGCATCGTCGTCGACTTCGGCACCGCCACGACCTTCGACTACGTTTCCGCGCGGGGGGAATACCTGGGCGGCTGCATCGCCCCGGGAATCATGATATCCAGTGAAGCCCTCTTCAGCAGGGCGGCCAAGCTTCCCCGCGTGGAGTTGAGCAAACCAAAAGTCATCATTGCCAAGGATACGGTGAGCAGCATGCAGGCTGGTATCATGTACGGCTATGCCGGGCTTGTGGACGGCATCGTGGAGCGTATGAAGGAAGAGGCGGGAACGGAACCGCTGGTGGTGGCGACGGGCGGGCTTGCCGGGGTCATCGGGCCCGAAACAAAGAGCATCAACCTGGTTGACGAGATGCTTACCCTGGAAGGTCTCCGCATCATCTACGAGAGAAACTTGAAAACGTAAAGGGTGAGATGTTGAATGTGGGCCTCACAGGCGGCATTGCCTGCGGAAAATCGAGCGTGGCGGAAATGTTCCGGGAAAAGGGCGCCTTCCTGGTTGATTTTGATGTTCTGACGCACCGTCTGCAGGAACCGGACCAACCCGTATGGAGGGCAATTGTCGAGGCCTTCGGCGAGACCGTCCTGAACGCTGATGGATCACTCAACCGAACTCTGCTCGGCGCCCAGGTATTCAATGATGCCAGGAAACTCACCCTCCTCAACAGCATCGTTCATCCCGCTCTATTTGATGAGTGGCGCCGGAGGATCGATGCTATTGAAAAAGATAATGCCCGGGCTATCATCATTTCTGATATCCCCCTGCTTATCGACGTTGGCAAACAGAATGCCGTGGATGTGGTTCTTTTGGTCTATATTCCGTCTGAGGAACAGGTGGAGCGTCTTATCCGGAGGAACGGATGCAGCCGCCGGGAGGCCCGGATGAGACTTGCCGCGCAGATGCCCATCGACGAAAAACTGCCCTATGCCCATATCGTCATCGACAACCGGGGAATGCCTGATGAGACGCGGCGCATGGTGGATAGGGTATGGGAGGAGCTGCGGCAACGGGAGATCAAAAAGCGCCTGCCCGAGTAAAGGCAAAATATCATTACAAAGTAGCTAAATTGTTCTTGACAGGGTGTGACCCATTTGTGATATACGAAGTCGGCTGTAGGTTACCGTAACTTCGACAAGGAGGAGTGGCGTTATGTTTAAAATTACCGATTTGGATCCCCGAAAACTGGCGGATTGGCAGGTGGCAGAAGAAGCTGAGAAACACATGAAAACGGTTTTTGAACTGGCAGAGGGGCTGGGGATCAAGGACGACGAACTTATTCCCATGGGGCATCACCTGGGCAAGGTCGATTTCATCAAGGTGTTGAAGCGTCTGGAAAAGAGGCCGAATGGAAAATACATCGACGTGACGGCCATAACGCCCACGCCCTTGGGAGAGGGGAAGACGACCACCTCTATGGGGCTGGTGCCGGGACTCGCGAAGCGAGGCAAGAACGTTACGGGCGCCATTCGTCAACCCTCCGGCGGTCCCACGTTCAACGTCAAGGGCAGCGCCGCGGGGGGCGGCCTCTCGCAGTGCATTCCTCTGACGCCCTTTTCCCTCGGCCTCACCGGCGATATCGACAACGTCACCAACGCCCATAACCTGGCCATGGTTGCCCTGACTTCCCGTATGCAGCACGAGTTCAACTACGACAACGCCACGCTTGCCTCCAAAAAGTTGAAGCGCCTCGACATCGATCCCCGCAACGTACAGATGAAATGGGTGATCGATTTCTGCGCCCAGTCGTTGCGCGACATCGTCATCGGTCAGGGCGGCAACATGGACGGCTTCATGATGAACTCCGGTTTCGCCATTACGGTGAGCTCCGAAGTCATGGCTATTCTTGCCGTGGCGACCAGTCTGAAGGACATGCGCGAGCGCATGGGTAAGATCGTGGTTGCCTACAGCAAGCAGGGTAAGCCGGTCACGACCGAAGACCTGGACGTAGCGGGCGCCATGACCGCGTGGATGGTGAAGGCCATGAATCCCAATCTCCTCCAGACTACGGAGGGCCAACCTGTGTTCGTTCATGCCGGCCCCTTCGCGAATATTGCCGTGGGCCAGAATTCCATCGTTGCCGACCAGATCGCCCTGAAACTTGCCGACTACCACGTTACCGAGAGCGGCTTCGGCGCCGACATCGGTTTTGAAAAATTCTGGAATATCAAATGCCGGTTGAGCAAGCTCGTTCCCAGTTGTGCGGTTATCGTCGCCACGGTGCGCGCCCTCAAAATGCACGGCGGCGGTCCGAAAGTGGTGCCCGGCAAGCCTCTGGATCCCGCCTATACGACCCAGAACCTCGGTCTTCTGGAAAAGGGATTCGGAAATCTTCTCGCCCATATCAACACGGTAAAAAAAGCCGGCATCAACCCCGTCGTCTGCATCAACAGCTTCCACACCGACACGAAGAATGAAATTGCACTGCTGAAGAAACTGACCGACAAGGCCGGCGCCCGTGTGGCGGTATCGGAGCACTGGCTGAAGGGTGGTGAGGGAGCGCTGGAACTGGCGGACGCCGTCATCGACGCCTGCGACGAGAAATCGAAATTCAAGCTCCTGTATGAAGACAGCCTTCCGCTCCGCCAGAGGATCGAGCGGGTCGCGAAGGAAGTTTACGGCGCCGACGGAGTCTCCTACTCTCCCGTGGCCCTGGAAAAGGCCAAGAAATTCGAGGCGGATCCTTCCGTAAGCGAGTTTGCCACCTGCATGGTCAAGACCCATCTGAGCCTGAGTCACGATCCGTCTCTCAAGGGCCGGCCGAAGGGGTGGACGCTCCCCATCCGCGACATCCTCATTTACGGGGGCGCCAAGTTCCTCGTTCCCGTTGCCGGAGAGATCAAACTCATGCCTGGAACGGCATCGGATCCCGCCTACCGGAGGATCGATGTGAACGTGAAAACCGGCAAGGTGAAAGGACTCTTCTAAGAACGGTTTTGACCCGCATGCTCCGCGCCGTCCGTTCGCCGCGATCCGGGCGGCGGGGAGTATGTTCTTTATGAAACGGCGGAACATATCCATAGGGATATTGGTGGATAGGACCGCCAGGAACGGTTGGATGTCAAGTCACACGGTAACATTTCATCCCAGCGAGAGACGCATCAGCGTGGACCGGGGAGAAAATCTCCTTCAAGCCGCCATGGAGGCGGGGATTCACATTAATGCCTCTTGTGGGGGAAGCGCCACCTGCGGCAAATGTAAAGTCAAGTTATTAAGCGGAGAAGTACATTCCCCTCCCCATCAGAAACTATCCGAAGAAGAATACCGCAACGGCTACCGCCTGGCATGTCAGACATCGATTACCGCGGATATGGACGTCGAGATACCGCTGGAATCCCAAGTTGACCGGTCGGTGCTGGCCCTGAAGGGTGACCGGGGATCCGCGCGATACCTCCTTGCGCCGAAAGACATCTTTCATCTGGTGCGGGGCTGGGACGTGGACCCCACCGTTTTCAAGCGATACGTAGAGCTGGAACCGCCGACGCTCACCGACAACAAAAGCGATTTGACCCGCCTGATAAGCGGACTTGCCCGTCGCTATGGGATGGAGGGAATCTCTGCTGATTTTCGGGTCATCATGAAGTTGAGCAGGGCGCTTCGGGCTTCGGACTGGAAGGTCACGGTAACCCTCGTTCTGACACGGAAGGGCTACAAGCTGATCAACGTCGAACCGGGCGACAACACACGCCAGAATTACTCGATCGTTCTGGACCTGGGAACAACGACGGTCTTCGGCCAGTTACTCGATTTAAACCAGTGCACCGTCGTGGGCTGCCCCGACGGCCAATGCGACGGGACAACGCTGTTTGCCCTCGCGGAGGCATCCGATTACAACGCCCAGATCAGTTACGGTGAAGATGTGATCACTCGCATTGTCTACTCCCAGAAGCCGGGAGGATTGCAGAAGCTGCAGGACGTGGTCGTGGGCACCATGAACGGCATTATCGATGAACTGCTCGCCATGAGCGGCATCGACCGTTCTTTGATTTCCCATCTTGTGGTTGCCGGCAATACCACCATGACACAGCTCTTCCTGGGGTTGGACCCTAAATACATCCGTGAGGAACCCTACGTACCCACCGCCCATTTCATACCACCCGTACGGGCGGTCCATCTGGGAATAAACATCGGCGACCACGTGCATGTCTATGCATTTCCCATGGTTGCCAGCTACGTAGGGGGCGACATCGTGGCAGGCATCCTGGGATCGGGTATTTTTCAGCGCGAGACGCTTACCTTGTACATGGATATCGGTACCAACGGCGAGATAGTCCTGGGAAATAGGGACTGGCTTGCCAGCGTTTCCTGTTCCGCCGGACCCGCTTTTGAAGGGGCGGGCATCAAGTTCGGCATGAGGGCCACCCGCGGCGCTATAGAAGAGGTGAGCATCAATCCCCATACCTACGAGCCTATGATTCTGACCATCGGCAGGGCAAAACCCCTTGGCATCTGCGGGTCCGGCCTTATCGACGCGGTGTCTGCCCTCTTGGAAACCAGAATGATCGACCAGAACGGCAAGTTCCATCGGGACATTCCCACGGAGCGGCTGAGAAAAGGCGCCGACGGGTATGAGTATGTGCTTGCCCGGAAGGAAGAGACGCGTTTGCAGGAAGACATCGCCATCAACGAAATCGATATTGAAAACCTGATACGCACCAAGGCGGCCATATACGCCGGGTGCAAGGTTCTCCTCGACAGCGTGGGACTGGGCTTCAAGGATCTGGAGCAGGTCATTATTGCGGGCGGATTCGGACGGCACCTTGACGTGGAAAAGGCGATTTTCATCGGTTTGCTTCCGGAAATAGACATCGACAAATTCATTTTCGTGGGCAATGGTTCCCTGCTCGGCGCGCGGCTTCTTTCTTTTTCGAAGGACCTCCTGAAGGAGACGGAGCGCATATCCCTCATGATGACCAATCTCGAGCTCAGCAGCCATCATGGGTTCATGAACGAATTCGTTGCAGCCATGTTTCTCCCGCATACGGACGCCGCCGCGTTTCCGGGCGTGCTGAAACGGATTCGGCAGGCCGGCCGAGCCGAGCCGTCGCTCAAGTCTGCAGGGGTGGGAACGTGAGCTTCACCATCGCCGTTTCCGGAAAGGGGGGGGTGGGAAAAACAACCTTTACCGGCATGATCATCAAGTATCTTCTTGATACGGGCAGAACTCCCGTGTTATGCGTCGATGCCGACGCCAACATGAACTT
>CAZTLA010000055.1:0-17461 GCA_964614365.1 uncultured Syntrophales bacterium
CAGGGGCTTCTCAAAACCGGATGCATGGCAATCGGACATCATCAATATGGTGATCCTGCGTTTAAAAATCCTGCCAACATATTCCAAGGCGCGTGAAATATCCGTTCCTTCCCCGTCCGGCTTGAAATACAAGGCATCTCTGATAATCCGGAGAACGTGCCGGCGCCCCTTTTGGGGAAGGATGAATTTTTCAATCCGGTCGGTAAAGAGAACGAGTCCGATCTTGTCGTTATTTTTCAGGGCCGTAAACGCAAGGAGGGAGCAGAGCTCTGCTATCAGTTGGCTTTTCAGGTAATGACTGGTTCCAAAACGGCAGGAAGCAGATATATCAACCATAAACAGGACGGTTAATTCCCGTTCTTCTCTGAACTTCTTTACATACGGCCGCCCCATTCTGGCCGTAACATTCCAGTCGATAAAACGGATGTCGTCGCCCGCCTCGTATTCTCGTAATTCCCCGAATTCCAAACCCCTCCCCTTGAATGCGCTCCGATAACGCCCCGCAAATAGATCGGTAGCCATGCGCGAGGTGATTATCTGGATTTTTCTTATCTTCTTAATTGCGTCCGAAGTGATCATGTGGTCCCGATGGATGGACAGAACAGTATTCGGTGCGTTACGCTTCGCCAACACACCCTACAAAATGTCATTCTGAATGCAAAATGGAATCAAATCAGGGGACCTCTATCTCGGCAAAGATCTTCCTGATAATATCATCAGCGGTGATCTCCTCCGCTTCCGCCTCGTAACTGACAATAATCCGGTGTCTCAGCACATCGGCTCCGATGGACTTTACATCCTGCGGGACGACATATCCTCTGCCCCGGACAAAGGCGTACGCCTTGGCCGCACGAGAGAGATAAATGGTAGCACGGGGAGAAGCGCCGTACTGGATCAGTTTCCCCAGTTCATGAAGCCGGTAATTCTCCGGGTATCGTGTGGCAAAGACAAGATCAAGGATATACTTCTCGATCTTGTCATCCATATATATTTCATCGACCACCGATCTGGCACTGATAATATCTTCCCCTTTGATCACCGGGGACAGCCTGCCGTCCTGAGAGGTATGCCCCCTTTGTTTTAAAATCAGACGCTCTTCTTCAATCGTCGGATAGGTAATGTTGATCTTGAACATGAATCGATCCATCTGGGCCTCCGGCAGCGGATAGGTCCCTTCCTGCTCAATGGGATTCTGGGTTGCCATGACCAGGAAAAGCTCGTCAAGCTTAAAGGTGTTCTCCCCGATGGTGACCTGCCGCTCTTCCATGGCCTCCAGCAGTGCGCTTTGCACCTTGGCCGGGGCGCGGTTTATCTCGTCGGCAAGGATAATATTGGCGAAGATGGGTCCCTTTTTGGTCACAAAATTCCCGTCTTTCGGATTGTATATCAGGGTGCCGATCAAATCGGCGGGGAGGAGATCGGGGGTGAATTGTATCCTTTGAAACTTGGCCCGGATAATATCCGACAGCGCCTTTACGGAGGTCGTCTTTGCAAGCCCCGGCACACCTTCTATCAGCAGGTGTCCGTTCGCCAGAACTGCCACCAATAGTCGTTCCACAAGATCCTTCTGGCCGATGATGACCTTGCCGATCTCGGCGATGACGGCATTGGTGAAGGCGCCGTATTCTTTTACCTTTTCATCGATTGCAGGCATACCCTATTCGTTCTCCTCGTTATAGCGCCGCGTGAATCTCCATCCCTGTCTGAATTGCAGTGGCTGCCCGAAGGGATCAAGCTCGTACGTCGCTTGAGATGCCCCCGACTCGCGTCAGGGAATTTCATCGCGCCTTGCTTGGACTCGGATACGTGGGCGCCGTCGGCATGGGCGCCGTCGGATACCGGGGAGTGATCGGCACGGGTGGGGGAAACACCGGCATATAGGGTCTTGGCGGTATATTTGCCGGCAATGGCGCGGCAGCCGCCGGCTTGGCCGTTTCAGCCCCTCCCCTTCCCACTCTCTCTTCGAGCATGATCACCAGCTTTTCCTCCCCCTTCAGCAGAACGATGCGGTTCGGTTCGATCTCCCGGAGGATATAGCCGTTTATGGCGTCCCCTTTCTTCAGTTGCGTCTGGCGTTTCCCGCGCCCCGGGGTCGAATAGGGGGATTTCTTGTCTTCAATGTAGGCGATGCTCAGGTTATCCGTGATCAGTGTCCCGTAGAGGACCAGATCCGGCTTCGATACGGTCTTTTCATCCTTTTTCTCCGGCGGTATTTTCCGTTCGGGATGGAAAAGGTTCTGATTGCTGATCATGACGTAATCGGCGAGAGAGGGAATTGGGGGGGCTGCCTGCTGCGCCACCCTCTCTGCTTCGGTTTTTCCGACCGCCGGAAGAGTCGTTTCAACCTTTCCACTGAGATACGGAATGGCGGTGTGGTATAGAGTTACAGCCACAGCCAGCGTGAGAAGGCCATTGAGGACGTTCAAGCTTTTTGCGGCGTGGTGAAGCTTGTTCATTTCATCTTCCTCCCGTCAGCCCCGATAGTTTCAGCCTTATCGTCAGCTCCCTCGGTGTCTGGTAATTCATGATCGTCGTATCAAGTTCCCGAACGACGAGATAAGGCGTCTGTGTCTCGATGGCGTACAGGGTATCGCTAAGGGTGCGGATATCCGGAAGCACCGCATCGATGATGACGGTAATTATTTTGAATTTCCCCAAATCTTCCGGTTTTTCGATCCGTTCACTGGATATGGTTCCTCCCCGTAAGGCGATCATGCCTTTGACGGTATTCTGCAGGGCGGCTGCGGCAACCGCCGGCGTCTGTCCTTCGATGATTTTCGAGTTTTCCGCCTTTCGGGCCTCTGTCAACGCGGCCAATCGTGCATCGATTCGCGGTTTGTCGGCGATCAGGGTCAGGTACTTCCTGAGGATCTTCTTTTTTTCAAAGGCCATTTCTTTCCGTTCGGCTATCTCCGACTGCACTTTCAGATAGCCGTACTCGTAGAAGGTAAACCCGAAGAGGACGATGGCCAGGGGAAGGGAGAACATCAAGAACTTACTGTTTTTTTTCATTTTTTCCCTTCTCTTCCGCCAGGCCTTCTATTTCCATTTTGATCGCAAAGCGGTCTGCATTCATCCGGACATCCCTGAAGGTCTGTGAGACGAATTCGACTTTCTGAAAATACGGGGAAGCCTCCAGTTTCGGCAGAATATCCGTTGCCGATGCGGCAAACCCATCGATGTTGACTGTGGAGTCGGTAATGCGGATGCTGGCAAGCCACGTATTCTTTGGAAGAATCAGAGTCAGTTCCTTGAAGAGGTTCAAAACCATGCGCCTCTTTGTCTTGAATTGTTCGATGGTATTGATTTCCTTCTCCAGGGCAGCCGTATCTTTTTTCAAGGCCTCGATCTGCCTGACTTCATTGCTGCGGGCGGCGATTTCGTGTTCAACCGCCTCCACTCTTTTCGTCTCAATCTGCAGGGATGCAGCCAGGGAGAACAATCCCAAGGTCACGAGGGCGATAAGCAGGAAGATCGTCAGCGCCAGTGGAATCCGCGAAGGTTTATGGATGCCTTTGTCGAGCAGGTTTATCCCCCGCAACTCCGTCCGCAGGGATTCCAGGACGCCGCCTACGGCAGGATAGGGAATTACCTTCTCCCGATGAAGAAAGCGAAGTTTCAAGTCCGTCTCCCGGAGAAACCGGACCGGGGCGTGGATACGTTCAGGAAGCAGCGGAGGCGGTTCCGCCTCGGAGTCAATAAACACGGTGGGCGTCAAATCCTCTTTTTTCCCTGCATCAAGAAGGGGGTTGATTGCTGCGGCTATGACAGGGGTCTTCTCCGGCTCCGCATCAGGCAAGAAGTTGCCGGTAAAGGCCGCGGTTAAGCGGCCCTCGTCAATGAGGCCGCCATCATATCCTCCCGTGCGAAGATCCAGGAACAGAGTGGACTTCCCTCCGTGAGCATGGTGGCTAAGGGCGCCGAGAGCGGTAAGACTGATGATGACCCTCTTTACCGGAATCCCTTTTTGGCTGAAGGCATGCAGATAGGGATCGAGCGTTTCGGCCTTCAGCACAGCCAAGAGAATCTGAAGGCGCTCTTTATCCTCCCCGATGATCCGATAATCATAATATGTCCGTTCCACGTGGAGCGGCGTGAGCCGGTCGAGTTCATAAGAAACCACATCGGGAAGGGTTTCCTTCACGACGAGGGGGAAATCTGCCGTTTTCATGATAACCCATGCCTTGGGGACGACGAGGGTGATGTCCGTATTTACCGCTTTGAAATCATTGATCGCCAGATGAACCACCGAAGCAAGATTTTCCGGTGACGGGTACTTCCCTGCCTCGAAGGGATATTGACGAGTGCCTTCTATGGATATACGGGACAAAAATCGGGAGCCATAGGCAACTGAAATTCTGCCGCATCCCAGATGCACGGACAAACAGGTTCCCGTTGCAACCCGTTCATCGGCGAGGCTGAGTGAAAGGATTCTTCCCAGGGGTTTGGCTGCGCGCGTCAATATCTCCGCACTCAGAGAGAGAAAACGCTTCGTTTTATTGATGATTTCCGTTGTCGTCATTATTACATGCTCTCTGCCGGACTTCGATAATACACGTACCGATATTTTGGCCTCTCCACCACCACCGTCGCCCGGATCGGGTATCCGTTTTTCTCGCGATCCGTATAGCCGGAAGCCTCGATGGTGCATATCATCGACGTGCCTGTCGGTCCGCTGATAAAGGGCGCCATCAGGGAATAACTACCCCCGATGATACCCGTGATGTCTGCCGGGCTCCTGATCGCCGCCAAACTCCTGAATTGGATAATCTGCTCAGCAAGGTCTGCGTTCATCCCCGGAAGGGCGGCAAGGACTTCCTTGGGCGCCGTGTTGAGATTGATCGTGGCCGTCTTGGTGTACAGGGTGAAAAAAGGTATCAGTCCTTTCCTTTTATCGTTCCCGTAGAGAACCGCCGGGGTAACCCCTTTGACGAGGAGAAGTTCTTCGAGGGACTCAAAATCGGCATTCCTTGCCTGGTAAGGATGCGGCAGTGACCGATAATAGTCGTTCTCGGCCCCATATAATCGATGCAGATCATCGGCATCCTTCCAGTCCAGGATAGAATCAACAATCGAATCGGCCTCTTCCGGCAAGGCCCCCAGATTGATGAGGAGATTCTTTACGATGATGCCCGAAGCGTCCGTTAACGCGTTGAGGGAAATTTTCCCCGATTCATCGAAGAGGCGTACCGCATAGGCGCCATTTTCCATCCTGCCATGGTAGGTCGTACCATCCGTCTTCCAGATCTCTTCCCCCTCCGGGATTGCGCTCTGGTAAAAGGCACGGTGAGACCGGGAAAGCATTTCTACGATCCCCCGTTCAACGCCCGCCTCGGCAAGGAATTGTTTCTCCATCCTATCCCTATAGGTCAGGGTCCCGTACGTTTCGGCCCGTGTCATGAGGGAAAAGGAAAGCGCCGTTACCGTGAGGATGGTCATGACCCACAATACGATCAGAAGGGCGATGCCCCGTTGTGAATTTTTCGCTTCTCGCTCTCTCATGTTTCATTCTTTTGGCAATATGTAAAATAGCCGGCGCGGAAATACCGCCACTATTGCGACACCGTGTTTGCGGCAACAGGCATCATCGGTACGGGAACCATTTCGCTTCGGGCCCGGACGGGAAACAGAAAGAACAGCTTTTCCGCGCCGTAGTTCACGTGAAGCCCTATCTCCCCCGGGATGGTAGTTGCCCCGGTCGGGTCCTGGTGGAAGTACTCGAAGTATATCTCGGTGGCGTCGCTGAACAGCCTCGTTTCTCTTTTCCTCTCGATCCCCGGCGTCTGCTCGGAAGCAGTGAGCGTCTCTTTGCCTGCATCTTCCGTTCTGATCCGGTAATCGACGATGACATATCCCTGCCGCCCGCCCCAGATAGAATAGCTTGTCGCCATCCGAAGGTTCTTTGGGCCGCCCCGGAAATAATATGCCTTGTTTCCTGCTTCTTCATAGATAAGAGGCATCTGGGACTGAATCTGGGCATCCATGACGGTCGCCACCGTTCTGAACCGCTCCAGACTTTCTGTCTTTCGTTCACCCGTTGCGACGGACCGGGAAGCAAGCCTCATGGCGCCCATCGTAATGGAGACGATCAACGCCAACAGGGCCATGGCGATCAGCAGTTCCAAAAGCGTGAAGCCTCCCTCAGAGCGTCCCGAATGCGATTTGTTCCTTTTATCGAATGACCGAGTTTCGTCGTGGATCATAGTATGAACCTTATATCATGCGATCGAGATCGTTTCTTTACTCTTGCCACCTTCTGTCGACCGTCTTCATGGTCCGGAGCGTAAGTTTCTTTTCCTTCCGCCCTTCCTTCCAATGGATGGTTAACGCAACTTCCACAAGCTTCACCTGCAGGTTATTCGTTCTTTTCTGCAGAACCTCCGCGATAGAAATATCCATAGGAAAACCGTTCTCTTTTGTCTCCCTCCAGGAAGTATCTTTGAGTGGAGGTTCCGCCAAAATTTCCCGCAGCCGGGCATTTGCTTTGGCGGCAGCAAAAAGCGTATCGCCGGAAACGGTAAGGGCTCGCAAATTTGATGAAAAGAGCTGGATAATCAACGTGACGGCGATAGCCATGATTGCGAGCGCCACGAGCACCTCCAATAGGGTGAAGCCGTCGGAGAATCTTTTATCTCTGCTTCTCATCAGCCGCCCTTTGTCGAAACGGCGCCGGTAATAGGATCCGTGTCGATGCGTATCTTCTTTTTCCCTCCCGACAGGATGACAGTCCCTCCTTCCATGCCGCCTCCTGGATGGAAGACGAGAGAATATTTCCCCTGCAGAATTTCGCCGGAGACAGGATCAATGACTCTGATCAGCACGTTCGGGGGAAACTTTCTTGCGAGCCGCCCCCCCATGCCGTAGGTCCTGCCGTCCATGTCGATCATGACCGTCTGCGTTTCCCCCTTCATCCGGGCAAACGATCGGGCGTGCCGGATGAGGGATGATAGTTCTCTGCCCGTTGCGCCGAGTTTTGCCGAAGGGAGGAACCCGGCAAAGAAGACCGTGGACAGACCCAGAATGAGGATAATCAGCGTAAGGACGATGATGAACTCCAGCAGGGTAAACCCGCTCTGGATGGTTCCGTAAAAAGCCCGATTTCCCTTCGCCTTCATCCGCATTTCCCCGATATCTCCCTGTCTCCCGTTCAAAGCGGTAAATCGGCGATACTGAAGACGGCCAGGAGCATGGAAATAACGATAAAACCGATGATCAGTCCCATGAGCAGGATCATGACCGGTTCCAGGATGGCCATGAATCGCTTGACGGCCTGCTTCAAAATCTTTTCGTAGGTGACGGCGACCTGGATCAGCATTCGGTCGAGTTGACCCGTCTCCTCGCCGACCTTGATCATGGAAAGCGCCAGCGGCGGTAAAACACCCGCATGGGAAAGGGGAGTGGAAATCCCTTTTCCTTCCTTCACTCCTTTGGATACAGATGCAATGGTCGAGGCGATGATCCGGTTGTCGATGACATCCCCGGCGTTGCTCAGGGCCTGAAGAAGAGGCACGCCGCCGACCAGAAGCGTTCCCAAGGTTCTACAGAACCTCGCCGTTTCCAGTTTTACGATAAGGTCCTTCATCAACCGCAACTTCAGGGCATCCCACCGTTCCCTGCCGCGCTCAGAGGCAACATAGGTCCTTGCCAGAGGCCATGCAGCGATGAGCAGGGCAAGAAAAAACCAGACATATGATTTCACCATGTCACTGAGCGCAAGGAGTATCTGCGTCGAAAGGGGAAGGGAGTTTCCGAGTTCATTAAAGATAGCGGAGAATCTGGGCAAAACGAAGGTGAGGAGAACGATGATGGAAATACCTCCCGTCACCACCAGCACCATCGGGTAGAGCATGGCGGAATATATGTGGTCTCTCAATTCTTTTGAAGATTCGAGAAACTCATTGAGCCTTTCCAGCACCACGTCCAGAACGCCGCTTGCCTCGCCGGCCCGAACCATGTTGACGTAGATACGAGGGAATATTGTCGGGTGCTTCTGGAGGGCATCGGAAAAAGACCCCCCTTCGCGGATGGACGTGAGCAGAGACAAAACCATCTCCTTCATGCCCCGGTGCTCCGATATCTCGGCAAGAATGTTGAGGCTCCTGTCAAGGGGAAGCCCCGCCGCGAGCAGCGTGGAAAGTTCGGCGGTAAATGCCGCCAGATCCCCTTTGGTGGTTCTCCGTTTGATTGTGGCAAAGAGATTCCGACTCGGAGGCGCCTTAACTTCCAACGGGATCATGCCGGTGATCTTCAATTTCTCGAGTGCGGCCTTCTGATCGGCGGCCTCGATGACTCCTTCCACGACCCTGCCGTCCATGCTCGTGGAACGGTATGCAAAGACGGACATTTAGACCTCCTGTGTCACCCGGAACACCTCGCCGACGGTGGTAATCCCCATCCTGATCTTTGCGGATCCGTCTTCAAAAATAGTCTTCATCCCCTGCGCCCTCGCCGCGCTTCTCAGTTCATTGGCATCGGCATTCCTGAGAATCAAGCGGCGAATGTCGTCATCGACCACCAGGAGTTCGAAAACACCCGTCCTGCCGAAGTAGCCCGTGTGCGTACACTTTTCACACCCCCGTCCCCGGTACAGATCAATATCGGCGTCGATCTCGAAGGGGGCCATTTCTTCCCGGCTCGCCACGGAAGTATCCTTCTCCCGACAGTGGGGACAGAGAACCCGCACGAGCCGCTGGGCCAGGATTCCCCTCACGGTGGAGGATAAAAGGAAACTCTCCACGCCGATATCCATGAGCCGCGTGATGGCGCTGGGCGCATCGTTGGTGTGCAGCGTCGAAAAAACCAGGTGCCCCGTGAGGGCGGACTGCACGGCAATTTCCGCCGTTTCCAGATCCCGGATCTCCCCGATCATGATCACGTCGGGGTCCTGCCTGACGATGTGCCGGAGCGCATCGGCAAAGTGGAGACCGATGAGCGGCTTCACCTGGATCTGGTTGATCCCCTTGAGCTGGTATTCGACCGGATCCTCCACGGTGATGATTTTCCGGTCCGGTGAATTGATCTTGTCCAGGGCGCCGTACAGGGTGGTGGTCTTGCCGCTTCCCGTGGGACCTGTGACGAGCACAATGCCGTTGGGCTTCTGAATGAGCTTATGGAACTGCGCAAGCGTCTCTCCGGAAAACCCGAGCCCGTCCAGGTCGATCACGATCTCTTCCTTGTCGAGGATCCTCATGACGATGCTTTCCCCATGAAGCACCGGAATCGTGGAAACGCGAAGGTCGATCTCTTTATCGGCTACCTTGATCCGAATGCGTCCGTCCTGGGGAAGTCGTCGTTCGGCAATGTTGAGTTTTGCCATGATCTTGATCCGGGAAACGATGGCCGGCTGAAGCTTCTTCGGCGCCGTTTCCACGTTATGGAGCACGCCGTCGATGCGGTAGCGGACGATCAACTCGTCGTCGAAGGGTTCGACGTGGATATCGCTCGCCCGGCTTTCCAGGGCACGGGCAATGAGAATGTTGACCAGCTTGATAATGGGCGCTTCCGATGCAAGATCCTTGAGATGTCCGACGTCCTCGCCCTCTTCGCCCGCGTACTCGAACGTCGCCTCGTCGATGTTCTCGATGATCTTATTGATGTCCTGGGAGTCTTGTCCGTAGTAGCGGGAAATATAGTCGTCGATCGTCTTGCCGTCGCCCGCATAGACCTGCACCTCGGCGGAAAGGGCTATCCTGAGGGCGTCGATCACATCCCGGCGGCCCGGATCGGCCATCAGCACCTTCAGGATGCTGTTTTTCAGCTCCAGGGGGATGAAGCGGTTTTCCCGGATGAACCTTGATGACAAGCCGTCAAGTACGAGAGGAACCGTGGGAAGATCGTCGATCTTGATGACCGTTGCCGCCGCAGGATTCATCATCTCTTCCCTTCCTCCGGTTTCGGCGGGCGTTCCTTGATGATCTCTTCCTTCTTTATCCTTCCCTTGCTTGATTCGGACATCTTGTCGACGAATTCGGTGGATATCTCCTTGGCTTCTTGCTGATTCTTGATGACGCGGGGCGTCAGCAGGATGATGATCTCCTGCCGGGTGTCGTCATCATTCGTCGTGCCGAAGAGCCAGCCCAAAATCGGTATTTTCGACAGAAACGGTATGCCCGTCCGGCCTTTCGTGGTGTCTTCCCGGATAAGGCCGCCGATCACGATCGTCTGGTTGTCCTGGACGACGAGACTCGTGGTCGCATCGGTCTTGCTCAAGATAATCTGCTTCTCGTCGGAAAAAAGCGTGATGGTGGAATACGTGGAGACCTCCTGGTACAGATCAAGAGCGACAAGACCGCCCTCATTCACCCGGGGCTTGACCTTCAGGATAATCCCGATATCCCGGTATTGGATGGTGCGCTGGGGGGCCACGCCGGGCGTGGCAATGGTTTCCGACGTTACGAGGGGGACCTGCTGACCGACCTGTATCTTTGCCTCCCGGTTGTCCGAGACGAGGATATGGGGGGTTGCCAGGAGCTTGGCTTTCGATTCCGTGGCCAGCGCGGTAATGAGCCCTCTGACCGTTCCCACGGCGTCGGTGCCCACGAAGGTAAAGCCGCTCGTGGACAGTTTCGTCGGATCCACGTTCAAAGACCCGAGATTCATGCCGAACCGGGAATCGAGATTGAGAACGTTTCCCTTGAAAAGGGCGGCAAGGCCAAGGCTGAGATTGTCCGTCAGGGTAACGGAGGCGATCATGCCCTCGATGATCACCTGCCGCGGAACGATATCGATCTGTGCGATGGTTTCCCTGATGGTGGCGTACTCTTCCGGCGTGGACATAACCACGATCGTATTCGTGATCTCGTCGGGAATGATTCTCGTGGTCTCGGAAATGACGAGTTCTCCGCCGGTCGGCGCCGATGCGGCAGAGGATGGCGAAGGACCAATGGCGCCGGTGGATGGGGATGCTGTCTGGCTGCCCGCGCCGGGTTTGATCGGGGAGGGGGGGCGATCCGTCGCGGCTCCTTTGCCGCCCATGAATATCTGCTGCAACAGTGCGGCGATATCCTTTGCCGTGCCGTTCTGGACCTGATAGACAAAAACCTGGAGTTTTGTCTTCTTGAGTTTCTCGTTGTCGAGGAGGTCAACAAGCTTGAGCAGGCGCTTTACATTGGCATCGGTATCCACGATGATGATCTGGTTGCTTTTCGGCACGTCGACAAGGACGGCGTTGTGAGAGGCAAAAGGGGTGATGAGCTTGATCGCTTCCGAGGATTGCATGTAGATAATCGGCGCCACCTGGACCAGGGCCTTTCCCGTCGTCCGGATCATCGCCGGATCCCGGCCATAGCTGACAGGCGAAGGTTCCTTCGAAATATCGCCGATGGGAACGATCCGGTACAGACCGCCCTCTTCTACCACCCCGATGCCGTTGAGCCTCAGGATAACCTCCATGAGGGAAAGCACGCTGTCTTTGGGGACCGGAGCGACGGCCCTGAAGGTTACCCTTCCCTTGATGCGGGGATCGACTACGTAATTGACCTTCAGAACTTCGCCGAAGATGGTCTGGATGATCGAATACACATCGGCATCATCGAAGTTCAGGGTAATAAGCGTGCCCCGGGGGACTGCCGGGGGACCGGTGGATGGGATCCGAGGAACGGGAGATTCCCGGTCAGCCGGTTGTTCCAGGCCTGCCGGCGAAGTCTGATCCGGCGACAATGCTTTTCCCATCGGTGATGCGGCAGGCTGCGGCGGACGGGCGGGCGGGGTTGCAGGAACGGCCGGATGAATCTCGCCGGGTTTTCGGGCAGGCGCCTGGTCTTGCGGCTGCTCCTGCGCCCAGCAGTCCCGTCCGTTGCCGGGGAGCGGCAGGAGCGTGCCCAAGGCGCCGACCACAAGAATAAAGCCCGCGTACACAATACAGAAGCGCCTGCCGGTAAACACCATTTTCCCCCGATATTGAGTTATTTCCAGCTTACAATGTCCTGGTCTTCTCCCTCGCCGCCGGGTGCCCCATCCCGGCCGTACGTAAAGAGATCATAGTCCCCATGCGAGCCGGGGCACTGATAATTGTACGGCTTGCCCCAGGGATCGCTGGGTTTCTCTTTCTTGAGATAGGGTCCATCCCAGTTTTCGATGCCGGGATTGACCATAAGGGCATTCAGCCCCTCCTGCGTGGTCGGATGGCGTCCGATATCCAGTCGAAAATGATCCAGCCCCTGCCCTAACAATTCTATCTGCGCTCGCGCCGCCGATTGCTTTCCTTTGCCGAGTTTTGGAAAAAGCCGCGGTCCCACAAGGGCGGCGATAAGGGAAATGATCACCATCACGACGAGCATTTCCACAAGGGTAAAGCCCTTCCCGTTGGCCGGCCGGTAAAGGTTGTGTCGAATCATAAAAACTCTGCGTTCGTGAATTTTTTCCGGGATCCCAGGCAAGTGAGACATGATGCCATCGTGCGTCCATGGGAAATATGTTATTTTTATTATCTTTGGAAACATTCTTATTGTCAATGATCTTTTCGGGGACACCCCCTAAAATTCTTCACCCTAAAATTCTTCTGTAACCGTACCGTTTCATATTCGAGCGCTTGCCCCGCAGGTGGATCGCCGGTGGATCGGGGAACGCGCTCGTTGCCAAACTCATTCACTTGCCTTGCAGCAAGCTGCGGGTATTGCGCTCGCTGCCGGATTCAAGCCGGGAAGACCATGCAGCGCCCGTTACACCGTCGCCGTTTCCGAAGAGCAGCCTTCTGTTTGTTCCGTTGGCGTTCATAACGCTGACTTCACCTCTGCCGCCTTTTATCCAGCAAAAGGCAATGTATCTGCCGTCGGGGGACCAGGAGGGAGATTCGTGGGCGCCCGCATCAAACGTCAGTTGCTGGATATCGTTTCCATCTGCACCTATGGAAAATATCTGGTAATTCCCACTCGTCAATCCCTCGTAAGCAATCCGGTTTCCCTTCGGCGACCAGGACGGGGAGGTATTGTAGTTCCCTTCGTAGGTGAGCCTCTTTACATTAGCGCCGTCGGCATCCATGATGTATATCTGAGGCGAGCCTGAACGATCGGACACAAAAACGATTTTTGAACCGTCGGGCGACCATGCCGGGGAAACGTCTATCGAAAACTGCTGTGTCAGACGTTTGAGAAGATTGCTGTCCATATCAAGCAAGTATATTTCCGGATTGCCGTCCTTGCTCAAGGTGAACAACATCTTCCTTCCGTCCGGCGACCAGGAACCGGACAGGTTGATGCCTTCATACCCTGCTATTTTCCTTGTCTGGCCGCCGACAAGTTCCGTTACATACAGATCGGGATTTCCGTCCCGGTACGAGGTGAATGAAAGCCGCATCCCGTCAGGCGACCACCGCGGCGCCATGGCGATCGTACGGTAGTGGGTTATCCTGGTCAGACCGGTGCCGTCGAAATTAATCGTGTGGATGTCCGACGTTTTCCCCTCTTTTCTGACAAAAGCGATCTTCGTGTTGAAGACGCCTCGTTCCCCCGTAAGTGCGAGAAGGACCTCGCCGGCAAATCCCCGCACCATGGACAGCCTGTCTTCGCTCCGCCCCGCATACGTCTTTTCCGTAAGGAGCTCACCCCGCACCGCATCGAAAAGACGAAACGTCACAGTAATAACCCCGCTCCGGGGAGAAAAATTCCCCTTCACCAGGTATTCGGCGCCGATGGCCATCCAATCGCCAAAAGTGATCGATCCCGGAACCTTTCCGGAACTAATAGTATCCTCGAGAAAAGCCTTCTTATTCAGGGGATTGAAAAAACCCGTAAGCCGGAGGGAATCTGCCAGGGTATCGGAAAACCAGGCGGAGAGGTCATCCTGCGGCTCGCCGCCTGATCCTTCCGTCCTCTCGAAGTCGGCAATGGCGATGGGAAACTGGCGAAACGTGGGCGAATCAATGTCTATGTACACCTTGCCGAAGGCAGTCCCTCCGCAGGCAAGGAGCAATAAAACGAAAAGTGAAAGGGCAATGATGAGCGGACCTCTACGCAGAAAAAGCAAATTTTATTACCTCCCGGGATAAGATTCTTAACGCAATTCCGACGAGTGAAACCTGATGCCAAGTTCAATGCCGTCGCCGATGCCCCCGCCCTCGGGCAGGGGAGGAAAGGGGCTTGCCTTTTGAATCGCTTTCATCGCCGACTCGTCAAGATAGCGGTTCCCCGAACGTTTCTCAAAACTCAGTTCGGTCACCGCACCGCTCCTGAGAACCCGCACATGGATAATCGTCTCGATGTTCCCCGGGGGCACCATGGCGCCGGGAAGCGCCCACTGGGCCTTTATCATGGACCAGATCACGGCGTAATAGGCGTTTATCCGGACTTTCCCCTCGTTGGCGCCCGACGGGATTCCCGTCGGAGCAACAGGGGTTCCCCTGGAGCCTTTTGTAACCGCCGGCGCCGCCGGTTTCGCCGCCTGTACCTTTTCCCGTATATTCTCCACGGCCTTTTCTACTTCATCCTTCTGTTCTTTACGGAGCGTGTTCTTTTCCAGAGAAAGGGGCGCCATGCGACCGGGAAGGCTTTTCGTAACGGTCGTCAGATCCTTGGATAGCGTCGCCTTCGTTTCCCCCGGCGGAAGATCACTCTTTGTTCCGGACGCCCCGGATGAAATTTCAGAGGGACTGACGAGTTGAACGGAATACACGGGACCAAAAGTCCATCGGGGTGAAGAGCGGGGGGAAGAAAAAAATAAAGCCGACATGATCAAGGCATGAAAGAGGAGGGACAAGAGAATCATGAGATTCAGGCCGTATTTGCCGTCATTGCTCCCCGACGTCAACATCTTCCCGTTACCTCGCCTCTTCAGGCGGCTCGGTGATCATCCCCAGCTTATCAACGCCGGCTTTTCTGACTTCGGACATGACCTCCACAACGAATCCATAGGGTACGCTTCGATCCGCCCGCAAAAAGATCTCACGGTCAATTCTGCTGGCAAATATGTTTTCGAGCTTGACACCAAGATTGGGCAGGGATGTTTTATTCTTGTTGATGAATATCTCCCTGGCACGGTTTATGGTAAGGACGAGCTTTTCTTCGGTGACATCGATGCTTTTCGATTTTACCCGGGGAAGATTGACGTCGATCCCCATCTGGAGCATCGGTGCGGTCACCATGAAAATAATGAGCAGCACCAGGACGACGTCAACGAGGGGGGTGACATTGATGTCGGAAAAGACGCTCTTTCCGAACCGATTCTGACTGTTGCGGGATCGCATAGGATGGTTATCTCTTCATGGCATTGCGTTCAATGGCATTAAGAAATTCTGACGAGAAGTTCTCCATCTCCAGAGACATGGCCTTGATGCTGTTTAAGTAAATGTTATAGAAAATCACGGCCGGGATAGCAGCCGCAAGGCCCGCGGCCGTGGCAATGAGCGCCTCGGAAATGCCCGGAGCCACTACGGCAAGCGTCGCAGACCCCCTGGCGCCGACTCCCTTGAAGGTATCCATGATCCCCCAGACCGTGCCAAAAAGGCCGATAAAAGGACTGACGCTGCCCGTGGTTGCCAGAAAACCGAGGAACGATTCAAGTCCGGTAACCTCGGAATCGCTGGACCTGTTCAGCGCCCTTTCCACACTCAATCCACCCGCCATTTCGGAAGAAAGGGCAGATGCCCCGCCGGGACCGCCAAGGCTTTTGCCCATGTTCACCAGTTCCGTGTATCCCGCCTGAAAAACCCGGGCAACGGTGGAATATTTACATCTCCTCGCGTCGGCAAGCACGTCCGACAGCTTGGAACTTTTCATGTAGCTTCTTAAGAAAGACCTGTTTTCCCTCTTTATCCGTCTGAAATTGAGGTATTTCATCAGGATGATCGCCCAGGAAACAATGGAAAAACAGAGCAGCAAAAGCAGCACGAGTTGCACTACCACGCCGGTCCCCAGGACCATATCAAGAAGGTTGCCCTGGAATTGGCCGCCCAACCCGGATACGGTAACAGACGGAATCTCTTTCACTTTCAATCTCCTTATGTAAGAATGCTCTCTTTTCTGCAGTTACCTGTAATGGAAAAAGGGGGCTTTGTCAAGACGTGAATCCGCCCTGTCCACGTGGACTCAATTGCTATAGTTTTTCCGGGGTAAAGGCCACCACCCTATCGATCGTGGGGGAATCGGCAAAGATCATGGCCAGCCGGTCCACGCCGAGTGCAACGCCCGCTGCCGGAGGCATGTCGCCGAGAGCCTGCAGAAAATTCTCCGGCAGGGGATAGGCAATATTGCCGGCCGCCCGGCGCTGGCGATTTGCCTCTTCAAAGCGCTTTCGCTGTTCCGCCTCATCAGTAAGCTCGGAGAATCCGTTGGCCAGTTCCATTCCCCCTAAGTACAGTTCAAACCGCTCCGCTACCTGGGGATCATTCTTTTTCACCCTCGCCAGCGCCCCCTGAGCAATGGGATAATCATACAGGAAGGCAGGGCCTTCGTCTTCCAGACGCGGTTCAACGTGATCGACGAGCATTTCTTCGAAACAGCCCCGCTCCAGCGCCTCCGCCGCCCCGAGCGGGGCGTACCGTTCGAAAGCCTGTTCCACGGATATTCTCGTCCAGGGACGCTTGAGCGCAATCTCTTTTCCGTTGTACGTGATTGTTTCTCCACGACCAAGATCGCGGGCAATATGCAGTATCATATCCTCGCACTGACGCATCATGGCGTCATAATCCGCATCGCGGCAGTACCACTCCAGTAGGGTGAACTCCGGAAGGTGCTTCCCGCCCCGTTCGCCGTCGCGGTAACATTTGCAGATCTGAAAAATCCGGGGGTGCCCCAAAGCCAAGAGCCTTTTCATGCAAAGCTCTGGCGAGGCATGCAGAAACCACTCGCCCGAGGGTATTGCATCGATATGAGGCTCCGGCGCCGGCGCCGGTATTCTGTTGGGGGTTTCTACTTCAAGGTAGTCGCGTTCGAGGAAAAAACCGCGGAGCGCCTGTGCCACGGCGGCGCGTATTCGCAGGGGACCGCCCCGCCCACCCGTGGTACGGCTTTTGCTCATGGGCTTTTTATCCTTTGACCCGGGTAAGGTATTCGCCGCTCCGGGTGTCTATCCTGATCTTTTCTCCCTCTTCGACGAAGGGGGGAACCTGGAGCTGGTAGCCGGTTTGGACGGTTACGGGCTTGGTATTGCCGGACACGGAATCTCCCTTGGCCCAGGGATCGGCCTTGGTTACTACGAGATCGACGAAATTGGGGAGGCTTATCCCCAGGGGCCTGTCCTCGAAGAAAAGCACTTCCGCCTCGATATTGTCGATGAGGAAATTCTTTGCATCGCCCACCTGCCCTTCCGTAAGGAAAACCTGCTCGTAGCTTTCATTGTCCATGAAACAGTATTTCTCTCCCTCTTTGTAGAGGTACTGCATTCTCTTCTCCCGCAGGTCGGCGGGTTCGAAGGTATCAACGGAACGGAAGGTCCTTTCGAACTGGCTCCCCGTGATCATGTTCTTCAACTTAGACCGGTACAAAGCCTGACCCTTGCCGGGTTTCTCGAAGTTGAACTCCGTAACGAT
>CAZTLA010000056.1:0-17401 GCA_964614365.1 uncultured Syntrophales bacterium
AGCCCTCCTTCGTGCCCGTGAGGTCCAGTTGCTGCCTCAGCACCTCCAGCAGCGTTGCCTGCGGCTCCACCGCCAGCTCGTGCAACTCACCATTGACCTTGATCGCGATCAGACGTTTCACTCTTCACCTCAAAGGCTTGATGCTCTCGTAAAAAGTTAAAAACCCTGTCACTCCCGCGGAGGCGGGAGTCCATAGCAACTCAAGACCGCTGGATTCCCGTCTACACGGGAATGACAAAGGGGTTCCTTGGGGAACTTATTACTAAGCAAGCAGCATTATGTCCCCAACATTGAGGAAACCAGTAAGGCGTCCCCAGATTCCCAGATTCCCCAGATTCCGGCGTCCCCAGATTCCCCAATAAAACTTATCATGGATGTTCCCTATATTTAGGAAACCAGTAAGGTATCCCCCCGATTCCTATTGTTTCTTGATCCAATAAACTGCAAAACCCACAAGAAAAACCGAAATTATGCATTGCAAAATAACAAGAAATCTTACCTTTGCAGTGTTAGGTAGAATATCACCATAGCCTACAGTGGTTTGTGTAATTGTACTGAAATATATAAAATCTATCCCCGTCCATATATTTTGGGAGTTATTAAATTCAGAAGCGAGAAAGACATTAATCACATCAATTTCTGTCCTTAGATATTCAATATATTCTGCTATCAATGATTTAAAATCTTCTACAGTTTCAGGAATGGCGTATTTTTTGCCAAGCATAGTGCCACCCACTAGGTGGGGAGTTGATTCTGAATTTTCAGGTGTTTTTTTACCATAGACTCTATACCTACCATCAATACCTACGGTTACTGTGGGAGGTGGCAAAATTAAATCAGGAATATTTATTTTCGTAATTTTTTTACCAGATTTTACAGTTAAATAGAAAATTGGATCTGGAGGGTCATTAACACTTAACACAATCACTCCAGGTGGATATCTACAGGTAAGCATATAATAGCCTTCCGAAAATAGGATTTTCAAACTGTCCGAGCTTCTCACCGTTTTAGAAGATTCGGCTACTACCATAATGGGTTTAACCAGATCGATATCTTTGAGGAGTTTTTCCTTATCATGATTTTTTTTAAGCACCAGATTTTTAAATTCCTCATCATTCATTTGCTTTCTTATCTCACGTATCTCGTTATGAAATGTAAAATTGCGGGGGTCAATATTGTACAATGTGTAATATAATATTGAGAATACAAGAATACTTAAGAGGTAAAAACCAAATAGCAGACATGGTATTTTATGCTTTTTATATTGAAGCGCTAATAAGGTTACGACTTTTATCTGCCCTGCTGACATCAGAATGTGCCCTCATTCGAAGAAATCCGTGGAATCTGGGAACACCATACTGGGTTTAAAAGTAACTCCGGTGTCAAATCCGGGGACAAAATCCGGAAATCCGGGGAAATCCAGGGACACCACACCAGTTTTCCTGTTTCTTGAACCTCCAGCCTTTTTAGTTGACCGTCACCGGAACGCCCGCTTCCCAGCAGCTTCCAATGCCCGCCGCACCTGGACTTCCAGGCACTCGGCGAGGTAGGAAGCAGAGAAACCATGATGCGGCACGGGTGAAATTTCCCTCGCCGCGATCCGGGCCGACTCCCGGAACAGCTCCCCCAACGACTCCCCGAACGACTCAGGGGAAAGGCGCTGTCCCTGCAGGGCCTGCTCGGCCTTGGGCGCGCGTCGCGGTCGTGTCGAAACGGCCCCAACCGTGATCCTTGCTTCGGCACAGGCGGTCCCGCCCTCTTCCATCATTAACGCCGCCGCTACCGAAACGGCGGCAAAGTCCACACCTTCCCGCAGGCTGAACTTGACGAACGCTTCTCCGAAGGCGGCTGGCCGGGCGGGCACAACCGCCTCCGTCACCACTTCTTCCGCGGAGATTGCCAGCGGCCTCGCGCCATCGCCGGTGTATAATTCTTCGAGGGGCATGCGACGGATCCCGCCGAGGCCTCTCACGGACACGGATGCCCCCAGGGAAATAAGGACGGGAACCGTATCGGCGCAAAATACGGCCAGGCACTTCTTCCCTCCGGGAACGAGGTAGCAAAGATCACCCCCGCGCTTGAAACAGGGATCGGTAAACTGGAAGGTGTGTGATTGGTTGTAGTAAAGACAGCGGTTCTCCAAGCAGATATTGCCGCCGAGGGTGGCCCGCTCCCGGACCTGGACAGAACCGACGCTGAGGGCCGCCTCAGCCAGGAGCGGCGCTTTTTCCCGCACGAGCGGGTCACGGGCAAGAGCAGCCATGGTGGTCATGGCGCCCACATGCAGATTCCCCTCCCCATCGACCGCCGGGGGGGGTGCCGGGACACCTTTCAAATCGAGTATGAGTCGGGGTCGGACCAAGCCGTACTTCATGCGCGGGAAGAGGTCGGTCCCGCCGGCAACCAGTCGGGCATTGCCGCCGTCTTGGCAGAGGAGTCTCCCGGCGTCTTCCAAGAAATCCAGACGTTCGTAATCGAATCGGGGAAGGTGCATGCGAACTCCTTAAAAAAAGGATTGACGCAAACCACGGCAAACTGAACCCTGCCGCCCGGTGGGCGGCTTCGCGAGAACATGACAACCGCAAGGAATCTGCCGTGTTTTTTATCCCCATATGCCCGGTTTTGTCAACACACTTTTACTCCGGGTATCATTAGTCCCGCGCCCTCTGTCGTCCGCAACGCAAAGGAGGGCGCGCCTTTTGTTCGAAGTTATAAAGTGATTGCAATTTTGCCGCCGATTGCATATGAAACAGCAAGCATGCCAAGAGATGGAAAGGAGGAACACCAGATGGCAAAGGCTCCAAAGAACAAAATCAAACACCATGTGCCCTACGGCGACCTGCGGGAGTGGATCAAGGAAGCGGACAAGCTCAAAGAACTGCGCAGGGTGGACGGCGCCACGTGGCAGGAAGACATCGGCCTGGCCACCGAGCTCCTGCAGCACGACGAAAAGGCGCCCACCGCGCTGTTCGACAAGATCCCGGGAGTCCCCAAAGGCCACCGGGTGCTGGTGAATTTTTTCGGCGGCAAACGCATGAACATGACGCTCGGCTTCCCCACGAATTTAAGCAAGTTCGAACTCAGTCGCTCTTTCCTGGACAGATACCGTGAATGCGCGGACAAACCGATCCCCCATCAGGTCGTGGACAAGGGGCCCGTGCTCCAGAACATCATGACGGGAAACGACGTGGACGCCGCGAAGTTCCCCACCCCGCTCTGGCACGAGGCCGACGGCGGACGCTACATCGGCACCGGCTCCTTCAACGTGACCCGCGATCCCGATGAAGGCTGGGTCAATGCGGGAACCTACCGCGTCATGCTGCACGACAAGAAAAGCGTCGGCTTCTACATATCGCCGGGCAAGCACGGCCGCGTCCACCGCGACAAGTACATGGCGCTGGGCAAACCCATGCCCGTCTGCATCGTCATCGGCGGCGATCCCCTGCTGTTCCTCATGACGAGCACGGAGATACCCTACGGCATCTGCGAATACGACATCGCGGGGGCGCTCCGCGGCAAGCCCATGCAGGTCGTGAAGGGCAAGGTCACGGGACTGCCCTTCCCCGCCAATGCGGAGATCGTTCTCGAAGGCTTTGTGGAACCGGGAAACATGAAACCCGAAGGACCCTTCGGCGAATGGACCGGCTATTACGGCAGCGACGTGCGGGACGAACCGGTGCTGGACATCAAGGCCATCTACCACCGGAACGACCCCATCATCCTCGGATGCCCGCCCCAGCGTCCGCCGGAAGAACAGTCGCGCTACCGCGCGGTGATGCGTTCGGCGCTGCTCTGGGACCAGTTAACCAACGCAGGCGTGCCCGACGTGCAGGCCGTCTGGACCCATGAGTGCGGCGGCTCGCGCATGTTCACCGCCGTCTCCCTCAAGCAGCGCTACGGCGGCCATGCCAAACAGGCCGGGCTCATCGCCTCGCAGTGCCGCGTGGGCGCCTACGCGGGAAAATTCGTGGTCGTCGTCGACGACGACATCGACGTCACCAGTCTCGAAGACGTCATGTGGGCGGTATCCACCCGCTGCGATCCGATCCAGTCCATCGATATCGTGAGGAACTCCTGGAGCACGCCGCTCGATCCCTCCGTAAGCCCGCAGAAACGCGAGGAGAGGGATTTCACGAATTCGCGCGCCATCATCGACGCCTGCCGTCCCTTCCACTGGCGCGACAAATTCCCCCGGGTAAACATGCCGACCCCGGAGGTGGCAAAAAAAGCCATGAAGAAATTCGGCTATCTGCTGAAGTAACGGAATCGGCGCATCTTCCGATTACGGAAAGGTGCGCCGTTCTTTTCTTCTCTCACCCGGCGCCTAAAAACACCAAAGCGGTCATTGCGCGTTGACATCGGAATTATGGGTCATTGGTAACGGCTATCATCATGAAAACAACGTTTATTAAAACGCTTCTCACCGTTTCGATAGTTGCGGTGTTAATACTTCCACTCCATACGTTTCTCTTCACCATCCCCTCTTTTACCCGTGCATTAATTAACACCGCTGACCACAGAGCGGTGGAAATTGCCGGCTACATGGCGCAGGTACTGCATAAATCCGGAAGCACATACGAAGACGATGTCATGACCGCCCGATTCAGAAAGGAAGTAAGGACGTTCCAGGAAGAATTTGGACTGCAAAAGGTCAAGGTATTCTCCTCAACAGGAACAATTATCTATTCTACCGATGACAAGGAGATTGGAACGATAAACAGGGAGGCCTATTTCACCAATGAGGTGGCCAAAGGGAAAACCTATACCGAGGTCGTAAAAAAGAACCAGCAATCGTTGGAAGGGCAGACCTATACGGCAGATGTGGTTGAAACCTATGTCCCGATCATGCGGGAGGGGAAATTTATTGCCGCTTTTGAAATATACCATGAGATTACTCCGGAGATAAAAGAAATCCATGGCATTATGCTCAGCTCGGGGGTTACCATCCTCTTAATCGTTTGCTTTCTCCTCGTCGTCATAGTGGTTGTTTCTCTCAAGGCGCACAAGGCCATCAGCGAGCACAATCGCCTTGAGGAGTTGCTGAAGGATAAAACCGTCGAGCAGGAGATAATCCTCAGCAACGCCCCGGTGGGGATTTCTCTGTCCCGAGACGGGGAAATCGTATGGTTGAACTCAAGAATGGCGGATATCTTCGGCTTTAAAAAGGGAGACATGGAAAGCAATGACCTGAAACAATCCCATCCTTCCCAGGAACGTTATGAGAAATTTCGTCAGGAGGCCTACGCCGTCCTTGCAACCGGACAGCCCTACTACTCTGAAGAGTTGCGAAAGAGAAAAGACGCCACCCTCTTCTGGTGCACCGTTATCGGAAACGCCCTCGATCCTCAAAATATCGCGAAGGGAGTAATCTGGATATATCGGGATATTACCGAGCGCAAGCGGGCTGAGGCAGAACGCGAGAGACTCATCTCGGAACTTAAGCAGGCGCTTTTAGAAGTCAAGAAACTGAGCGGCTTTCTACCCATCTGTGCTTCATGCAAGAAGATACGCGATGACCGGGGATACTGGCAACAAATTGAAACGTACATAAGAGAGCACTCCGAAGCAGAATTCAGTCACGGCATCTGTCCCGATTGCATGAAAATACATTATCCTGATTATTGTGACGACTGAATCCCCGCCGGGACAACCGGTTACTTCCCCTGCTGTTTCCGTTTCAGCGCCGCCTCGATAAACTTCCGGAAGAGGGGATGGGGGGCCGTGGGCCGCGACTTGAATTCGGGATGGAACTGACAGCCAAGAAACCAGGGATGGTCCTTGATTTCCACAATCTCCGCCAGGCGCCCGTCGGGGGATATGCCCGTGATGCGCAGTCCCGCCGCCGTGACGGTTTCCTTGTAGTCGTTGTTGAATTCGTACCGGTGCCGGTGCCGTTCGCTGATCTCCCCACACCCGTAGGCGGCAATAGCGAAGGAGTCCTTCTCCAAAAGGCAGGGATAGGCGCCCAGCCGCATGGAGGCGCCTTTTTCCGTCACCTTTTTTTGTTCGGGAAGAAGATCGATGACGGGATAGGAAGTCTCCTGGTCGAATTCGGAACTGTTCGCCCGTTCGAGGCGGCAGACGTCCCGGGCGTACTCCACCACGGCCATCTGCATCCCCAGGCAGATGCCGAAATAGGGAATGCGCTGCTCGCGGGCATGCCGGACCGCAGCGATCATGCCCTCGATGCCGCGGGAGCCGAACCCGCCCGGCACCAGGATGCCGTCCACCCCCTCCAACAGCCTCGTCGTTCCGTCCGTTTCGATCTTCTCCGAGTCCACGAAGCGGAGGGTCACCCGGCAGTCGTTGGCAATGCCGCCGTGCACCAGGGCCTCGTTGAGGCTCTTGTAGGAATCGGTGAGGTTCACGTACTTGCCCGCGATGGCGATGCAGACATCCGCCGCCGGCTGCTTCACCTTGCGCACCACCTCTTCCCACGCCGAGAGATGGGGCTGGCCGGTCCAGATGTTCAGAAGGTCGACGATCTTGCCGTCCAGCCCTTCGCGGTGGAACACGAGGGGAACCTCGTAGATGCACTCCACGTCCTTGGCCGTGAAGACCGCCTCCACCTCCACGTTGCAGAAGAGGGCGATCTTGGCCTTGATGGCGTCGGGAAGAAAGTCCTCCGTGCGGCACAGGAGGATGTCGGGCTGGATGCCGATCTCGCGCAGGGCCTTCACGCTGTGCTGGGTGGGTTTCGTTTTCACCTCGCCGGCGGTCCTGATGAAGGGCACCCAGGTCAAGTGAATAAAAATGGCGTTCTGCTTCCCCGCCTCGTTGCGGAACTGCCTGATGGCCTCCAGGAAAGGGAGACTTTCGATGTCGCCCACCGTTCCGCCGATCTCCACGATGGCCACGTCGAATCCATCCGACGTTTTCCTGATATAATCCTTGATCTCGTTGGTGATATGGGGAATGACCTGGACGGTCTTGCCCAAGTAATCGCCCCGGCGTTCCTTGGAGATGACGGAGTAGTACACCTGCCCCGTGGTCAGGTTGTTGCACCTTCCCATGCGGGTGCTGGTGAACCGTTCATAATGGCCCAGGTCCAGGTCCGCTTCCGCGCCGTCGTCGGTGACGAAAACTTCGCCGTGCTGGAAGGGGCTCATGGTCCCGGGATCCACGTTGATGTAGGGGTCCAGTTTTTGGTTGGTCACCTTAAGTCCCCGGCACTCGAGGAGCGCGGCGATGGAAGCCGCCGCCAGTCCCTTGCCGAGGGAAGAGAGAACCCCGCCGGTGACAAAAATGTATTTCGTTTTCATGATTGCTCCTCGCCGCCTGCCATTTCTCTTATCCGCCCCGCAATAACCTCAACCGGTTCTCCCAACAGCGTTCCCAGGGGAATGCTTTCCAGGTACCGGTCATCCCAGGAGAGATTATATTCATTTACCAGGTTGCGTATGTCGCTGAATCGGTAGCCAAGCACTTCTTTCTTTTCGCGCAGGGAAAGGTCCTCGTTGAAATCCACGTGGATGAGAAGCAGGTTCCCGATGCCCGCCCGCTCGCCAAGGAGGGGAATGATCACGATGGCAGCGCCGTCGGACTTCCCGTAGCCGATGTATACATGGCCCATGCTGACGATCGTCTTCTTGGTCCCCATGAGGCCGCCCTTTTTTTCCGCCCTCGATTGCATGGCGAGGGAAACGCCCGCCCGCTTGCCGATGGATATGGTCGAGCCATCCCCCGGCTTCCCTTCGGCATCGAGGTTGTTTATGTCATAGAGGGTGTATCCCTTGATCGCCAGGATCGCCGGCTGCACCCTCCCGATGGCAAGGATATTCTTGCTGGTCAGCGATTTTACCGAGAATTCCAACTCCTTGAGAAGATCGAAAATAATGCCCCGCAAGGGCTGTTCCTTGCGGCTCGTCCCCACGGTAACCGTTTTCGCCTGGTGTCTGATGGCGTCGATGGGACGGGAAAGTTCGTCTATGGCGTGTCCCAGGGTGATATCCAGCAGGCCGAGGGGGGAGGAAAAGCCATCGGCTTCGCGGAAATCCTGCCAAAAGTCCTCAAGGGGCAACTTGCCCGCCACGTACTTGAGCAGGAGGACCATGTCGGAAATGGTCCGGACGCCGGTGAGGGAAAAAGCCCCCCCGTTGCGGCGTTCGTTGAAACGGGCGGTAAAATCCAGGATCATCCTCCGGGACGGAAGGTCGGCAATCATCTCGTAAAAAGAATCCTTCTTCTTCTCATGCTCCACCATGTTTCTGTTGAGACGGGCCCGGAATTCCCGGAGAAAGAGGGCGTCTTCGTCAATGCTTCGGGCGGCGTAATACCCCCAGAGGTGACCTGCCACGGTGTTCAGGATCACGGGCAGGGGCAGCGGCGCCTTCGGTATGGCGATCACCGCGTCGGCTATCGGGTCAAAGCGTTCCTCGCCCTCGTCGGCGAAAACCACAACCGCCGCCTTATGGGCCTTGAATATGGCCACGTCCTTGACGATGTCTCCCATGACCGTTTCGGGATTCCCTGCGGCGCAGACGATGATGAGCGGTTCCGCGGAGAGATCGATGTGCTTCTTGTTTTCCACTACGTCGGACGATAGGGTCTTGTAGCACAGCTCGCTGAGCTTGATCCGGATCTCGTCGGCAGCCGCCTTGTTCGGCCCGCTCCCCACCACCGCCCAGTATTTCTTGTGTCGGGCAAGCTTTTCCACGGAAGCCCGGATTTCGTCCTGCTTCTCGAGGACGCGGTTCATCAAGGCAGGTATCTTCTCCAGCATGAGCAGTTCCCCGGCGATAACATCATCGGGCAGCGTCTTCAGGATCTGGGCCAGAAAGAGCCCCAGGATGTGGCCTGCCACGATCTGGGAGTAGAAGGCCTTGGTGGAGGCCACGGACATCTCGATGTCCCTGCCGTCACTCGTGTAAAAAACGCCGGCGGCCTTCGTGGTGATATCGGACTGCCTCCTGTTGACGATGGCGATGACCGTGGCCCCGCGCTCGGCCACCATGGCGACGGCGCGATTGGTATCCGTCGTGGTTCCGGACTGCGTCACGGGAATCACCAGCGTTCCCGTGAGATCCTCCTCCAGGCAAAAACCGCTCAATTCGGACGCAACCCTCGCTTCCACCCGGATGCGGCATCCCTTCAGATACCGTTCCAGGGCGGCGGCGATGGCGCTCCCCGCCACCGCGGCGGTGCCGTGGCCGGTCAGGACGATACTCCCTATGCGGCCCTCTCTCAGGGATTGCCTGAGTCCCTCGGGTATGACCTCCGGGCCCAGGTTGAAGATCACCGTCCTGCCGTCGCTTTCCCCGCCGGAAATGCGGTAGCGGCCGCGCAGCGTCTTCGTCACCGAAAGGCCCGATTCCGTGATCTCTTTGAGAAAATAATGGGGATAGGTACCGCGGTCGATGTCCCGCGTGGTGATCTCCGCCTTCTTGATGGCTCCGCTGTCCAGAGGCACGGGGGTGCCGTCGTACCAGAAGGCGCTCAAGCCCTCGATCCCGCCCGGGGAATCCTGGTTTAAAATGAATATCTGGCCCGCCGTTTCCGGGCCGCCCGCCGGACTCGGCGTCTCGCCGTCCATCTTCAGGAAGAACGGCGTCCCCTCCACCAGCCCGTAGAGCTCGGAAGAAAATAGGTACCGGTCGGGCGCAATGCCCACATAAACGGCCTGCCCGCTGCCCTTCAAGGCGAGGAATATTTTCCCCGGCTCCGCATTGCTGACGAGAGCGATGGCGTGCGCCCCCTCGAAATCGTTCACCGCCAGCCGGAAGGATTCAGCGATGTCGTGTCCTTCCCGAAGATATTTTTCCACGGTAAGCGGGATGATCTTGGTATCCGTCGTCACCTCGGGCGCGATGTATTCGCTGTTTCGTTCCCGGTCTTCCTGAAGAGATTGATAATTATCCACGTCGCCGTTTAAAACCGCGCTTATCACCCAGTTTCCCCTGCCGTAGCGGGGATACACCTTTTCCGTTTCCCGGAACTCCCGACGGTCCGTCGTGGCCGGGAGGGTGAAATTGCTCACGGGATGACAGTTCTCGTTCGTAATGGACCCAACGGAAGCCCAGCGCGTATGGGCAAGAGAGGATTCGAAGACCGTGTCCCGCCGCGCGAACTCCTGCACGATGCGGTCGCCGGCTATCGTCTGCCGTAAATTATTCACATTGCGTCCCAGTTCGCCCACGATCGAAGACGTCTTGTAGGTAAAGGAAAGAGCCGTGCCGCCCGCAGTGCCGGCAGATATCGCCGGTATGGAACAGGTGATCGAACCGTCGACCAGATCGCCGCCGTGCATCCGCTTCAGGAAATCCTCATGGAGCCCCTGTTGCCGCACATGGGCCAAGACTGTATCCAGGGCCGAGGCGTCCCGGAGGGTAAAGGCTATCTGAATTCCCGCAGAATCCCTGCCCCGGACCTCCAGACGATCGAGGCAGTTGAGGAGGAAATTCATCTTATGGTATTTCGTGAACATCGCCGGGGAAAGATCGCCGGTTGCGCATTTCCCCGCCAGCGCGACGATCCTCCCGATATTGTCGAGGATATCCCTCTCGATTCCCCAAACGATGTCCCTCATCATGACCAGCCTGCCGTTGACCAATTCAAGGTCCGTCGTGGAGAAGTAGCCCGCATTCTTGTCCAGAAGATGCTCTTCCCCCGTCAGAAAGGTCCTCATTTCCCCGGCCAGACCGGAAAGCTGCCCTGCCGTTTCGGGATTGAAAAAGAGGCGACGGAAGGGTGCATCCGTCTTGAGCCCGAGAACATAATCCTCCATTTTCGCCAGTTCTTCATGCCCTCCCAGGTAATGGTCTGCCGACAGTCCGCCGGCGAGGAAAGCCGCCATGCCCTTTCCCGTGACCTGAGCAAAGCCGCGGGACAGGGCCGCCAGATCATCAGTATCCGCTTTCCCGGCGGGTCCTTTAATGGTCATGATGCCGGCAAAGCCGCAAAAAAGCACGCATCGCTCAAGGGGAAACAAAATGATCGAGCAGGCGGGAGCCCGTCCGGGCTCAACGCCCACCAGGATGTGCCATTTTCTTAACAACAGGATGAACGTAGGGAAATATCGTTTCATTCTATTCCGATTCCGGCAGGCGCCCATTCTGTAACACGCATCACGTTTCCTGATAAAGCCCTTCCCGCATTCGTTCAAGTCAATCCTTCCGGCAGGTGATACCCAGCTTGATCATTTTCTTTTGGAAGGTGTTTCTGTTTATGCCGAGATAGGACGCTGCCGCCCCCTTTCCATTCTTGTTGCGCTTCAAGGCAATCTTGAACAGGCTTCTTTCAACCATCTCCAGAATTTCCTCGTACAACCTGCTCTTGCCCGCTCCCGATGAACACAAGACCGTTGTGATGTCTGCAAGTTTCTTCTCGATCACTTCTTCCAAAGCGGAAGATGGTGACGTCTGGGGGGCTTTCTCCGCAGTTCCACCGGCTTTTTTGGACTTCATGGCAGACAAGCTTCCTTTCTGACCGTCGATATGCATGTAAAGGGAACTTAAAAAAGAAACAGCCTCCCGGCAACAATGAAGGCTATAATCACCGCCGCGCCCCAGGTGGAAAATACGGGTCCATTATTTATGAGGGAATGTTCGATCTGTTCCACGACATCTTTTTCCGTTTTCTCCCTGCCCACGCGCCCTGCGATATCCCGCACCATAAGCGGGAAGCACCCGTAGGCGTTTGAAAAAATGTGGAGACCTTTTTTCGTGGTCAGCAGGATATAGACCTTGCGGCGAATGGCCACGGCGCCCAGGTGGGTTATGTCCTCCCAGGAGAGCTCCCGGTTTCTCAGGAACTTTCTCACCGTGATGCGATCCTCCCCTGCCGCCACTCTCCGGAAGACCGCTTCGCAGAAGAACGCAAGCGCCGCGACGAACATCACGGCAAGGACGATCCGCTCTGCGGGAAAGCCATCGACGAGGGAGAGGAGAAGAAGAATGAAAAGAAGCAAGACAACCACGGCAAAGGGAATTAAGAAAGCCCGCCGTATCCTGTATATTCTTGACGACATACGCCTCCGCCCGGCAAAAACCGACCGCCGACCCCGATTCAGGACCGGGTCTTCTTCCTCTCCCGAACAAAGGCGCCGCTCTTGCCGCCCTGTTTCGAGATTAACCGGATGTCCGTCAGGATCATTCCCCGATCTGCCGATTTGCACATATCGTAGATCGTCAGGGCCGCCACGCTGACGGCGGTCATGGCTTCCATTTCCACGCCCGTCTTGCCCACGGTCTTTACCGTCGCCTCGATGACAAGTTCGCCCCTGGCTGCATCGGTTTCAAACCGCACGTCCACCGCCGTGAGGGCCAGGGGATGACACAGGGGAATAAGATCGCCGGTTTTTTTCGCCGCCATGATGCCGGCGATGCGGGCCGCGGCAAAGACGTCCCCCTTGGGCGTCTTCCCGCCTTCGATGAGGGCCGCCGTGTCGGGGTTCATAAGCACCCTCCCCTGCACCGTGGCTTCACGGAGGGTGGATTCCTTGGCGCTCACGTCCACCATTCGCGCCCTGCCTTTCTCGTCAAGATGGGATAGTTCGCCCACGAATGACACCCGCCCTTCTTCTTTCATTCCGCCCAAAGAACCGGCGGTGCAAAACCGGCGGCAACCTTAGCACAGCCATTATTGTCAGTCAAGAATGTTGAGCCTTCTCTTTTCCGGCCCCTCCGTATGCGGGCGCGCACTGCGTTCACTGCCGGATTCAGGAACGGGCGGTATCCCCCAGATCCAAAACCAGCTTTCTCCCTGCGGCCAGCGCCTGCGGAAGCGCCTCCTGATCTTTCAGTATGTCGCCGCAGGCGTCGACTCCCCGGAACAGCAGTTCGCCCGCATACTCCGTGTTGAAGGCATCAAAAAAATATTTTACCGTCAGGATGGCTCCCCCGAACATGCGCTGTCCCTTCGTTCCCCCCACGGAAATGAAAAACCCCTTCCTTCGTTTCCCTTCCCCGCCCAGGGAAGGATCATGAAGGACATACCTCCTCGACCAGAGAGCCTGGCAGCGGTCGACCATGGCCTTGGCCCAGCCCGTGATTCCGTAAAAGAACATGGGCGATGTAATAATGACAATATCCGCCTCCAACAGGCGGGGATAAATGCCTTGCATGTCGTCCGCCACGACGCAGATTCCATCCTTAAAGCAGCACAGGCATTCCGTGCAAGGGGTAATCCTGAACTCGCAGAGGTGGAGTTCCTCCACCTGCGCCCCCTCCCTGGCAGCTCCTTTCAGCGCCTCGTTGAGGAGCAGTTCCGTGTTTCCTTCCCTCCGGGGACTGCCAAAGATACCCAGAACCTTCACCGCATTGTTCATCCACTCCTCCTTCAACAGCCTGCTCTTGTTCAGGAACAGGACATAGCGCGGAAATCACGAAGTCCGTCCAGTTGGGGTTTTTCGATCCCCTTGTGCTGGATAAGCACCTTGAAGCTCTCTCCCATTCCCATGCCGGGCTCAATCAGGTGTTTGAGGGAAAGCCTCATTTTGAGCCCCTCGATTTCGGACTTGCCCCCGGCCGCTTCTTCCATTTCCCCGAGAAGCCCCAGAGCGATAAGAAAACGATACTGGGGTGCGAAGCCGGTAAACGCGAGGCCCGCCTCTTCACCTTCGCGAATGAGCGCGGAAAAGTTGACGTGGGACGTAATATCCTGCTCGCCTACCCGTTCATAGGGATCTTCCGACGCCCGGTGCCGGAAATAACACCTAATCGTACCGGACCGACGCCAGGGGGCATACAGCTCTCCGGCAAGATGACCATAATCAATGGTGATAACAAAGCCCCTCCGGAGAAGGGACCCTATGTTCCTTATCCACTCACGGGCATGGAGATTTACCTCCGCCTCCTGCCCATCATCCAGCGTAACGCCGTGGGTATCGAAATATTCACCGATCTGGGGGACGGAAAGATCGCCGGGTATCTCCACGAAGCCGCCGTCTTGCTCCCCCACGTATATCTCTCTCAGTTCTCCACCATGAAAGACAACCCGATGCACCGGGAAAGCGTCAACCAGCTCGTTGGAAAGAAAACAGCCCTCGATCCGGCATTCTCTCTTTTCCCCCTTCTCTTCTTCCCCCCAAGAGACCTTTCCTTCCCGTTCGTAGAGCGCCAACCGTTCCTTCTGCTCCTGCAGAAACCGGGGGGAGACATCCAGAAGCCGATACTGCATGCGGCGGTAGAATGCCGGGGTGTTTTCCCTGGCCCAGTCAAGTATATCCAGGCACAGGAACCCCCGACCGGCGCCCATTTCAACAATTGAGAAACGTTCCGTGCCCAGTATCTCACTCATTTGCAGGAGCTGTTTAGCCACGAGGCGTCCAAAGAGAGGATGAACGGACGGAGCTGTGTAATAATCGCCCTCCTTGCCTATCTTCGCGACTTCCGAATTGTAATAACCATAATCCGGATGGTAAAGGCACCACTCCATAAACCGGACAAAAGGAACCGGCCCGCTTTCCCTGATCCGGAAGAGGATAAAACTTCGCAGGCTATCACTTTTTGATGAGGGCCGCATTCTTTCATTGATTAGGTAACGAGTTCATAATCGTCCATACGCGCCCCGTGGTCATGAACACGGGGGAAGGGGAGCTGTCCTGCCGGAGAATATTCGCCATTGACTTTATCGCATCTTGGTATAATGTTCAATACAAAACAAGGAATATCTCCGGTTTGAGTTCCCCGGGAATGAACAGGCTTCAGGCTCTCCGGATTTAGAGCAGATCCAACCATACGGAGGTAACGATGAAGGGCAAAAACAGGAGCAGGGTTTTGCTCATCCTTGCCGTCATTGCAGGAATACTCTTTGGAGCGGGTCCTTTCCCTGCCTCTGCAGAGACCGGCTTTCCCGGAAGACCCATGACGATTATCGTACCCTTTCCTGCCGGCGGATCAACCGACATGGCCGTGCGGGGCATTGCAACCTATGCGGGCAAGTACCTGAACGCCGACATCATGGTGCAAAATATCCCCGGGATGGATGGCGTCATCGGGTACACCAAAGCCTATACGGCCAAACCCGACGGCTACACCCTGCTTGCCACGAACACCCTCCCCCAAATCCTGCCCGAGCTTTCCCGGGAAACAAAATACCGAACCCTGGATTTCAAACCCGTCTTTGCCTTTGCCCGGGACAGCGTGATCCTGGTGGAAAGGCCGGACGGCCACAAGACCTTTGATGAATTCGTTAAAACCGCCCGTAACGAGACGATGAAAATCGGCACCACCGGCAGGGCATCCACCACGGGACTGATGGGCATCCTCCTCGCGGAAGAATTCCGTCTCAAGATCAACTGGATACCCTTTGCCGGTGGGCAGGAAAGTCTGACCGCTCTGGCGGGCAAACAGGTCGACGCCGTATTTTCCATTGCCTCCTCCGCCCTGCCGAAAGTCAAGGCCGGTAAAATACGGCCGCTGGTGGTTTTTTCCGAAAAACATTATTCCAAATATCCCGACGTTCCCGTTCCCCGGGAATTAGGGATTGACATTCCTCTCCTGCACAATTATTCCGGCGTTGTGGCCCCGCCCGGCACGTCGGACGAGCCGGTAAAAATCCTTGAAGCTGCGTTCGGCAAAGCAGTTACGGACAGGGAATACGTGGAATGGTTTAAGAAAACGGCCGCAGCGGAACTCCTTCCACTCACCGCCGGGGAATACCGGAAGGAGTTTGGGCGGCTTTACGTCCTGGCAAAGAAATACGAAAAATACCTGAAGGAAGAGTGCGCCCTTACAAATTCCCGGTGAAACGACATCTGCACCGCCCGCCTCCGGGCCGGTCGGTGTTTCTTTCTGAAGCACCCAGCCGCCGGGAACGGGGGCAACACGAGGAATCTCCCTGCGGTTATTCCCCTGGCCGCTGGCCGACAAAAATGCCTTTTCTCCTATAGAGGGGATGGATTATCGTCTTCAAGAGGGGAAGCTGCCGCATATAAAAAAATGCACCCACGATGCAGGCGCAGCCGCCGATGAGCAGCGTATTCGGAACACCGATCACCCCCGCCAGACCACCCGCCAGGAGACTCCCCAGAGGCACGGTTCCCATCCAGGCCATGGTGAAGAAGCTCATGACCCTCCCGCGCATGTCGTCGTCTACGATCGTCTGCAAGATGGTGTTGCTCGAGGCAAACTGCACCATCATGCCGGCGCCGATGAGCATGAGGAGCGGAAGGGAAAGCGTCAGGGACCGCGACAGGGAGAAGGCGATAAGGCCCGCGCCTGAAAGGGCGGCCGCCAGCGGCAGGATTTTTCCCAATCCCAGAACGCTCTTTCGAGCGGCAAGATAAAAAGCGCCGGCCAGGGCGCCGAATCCCGTCGCCGCCATGAGAAAGCCCAGGGTACGGGGTCCGCCATGCAGGGTGTCCCTGGCAAAGGCGGGCATCAACATGCCATAGGGCATTCCCATTAAACACACAAGACCCATGAGCAGCAAAATGTACCGTAGGGGGAGAAAACGAACCGCATAGACGAGCCCCGCTTTCGCGCCCTGGAAAATATCGGCTTGCCCCTCTTTCCGTTCCTTCGGTGCGATTTTCATGAAGCACAGGGTAATCATGACGGCCAGGTAGCTGATGCCGTTCAGGAGGAAGCATATCCCTTCCCCGGCGCCCGCTATCACCATGCCCGCCACGGAAGGGCCGATAAGGCGGGCCGCGTTGAACGTGGCGGAATTCAGGGCGATGGCATTTCCCAGGTCTTCCCGTTTCTCTACGGTGTCGACCACGAAAGCCTGTCTCGCAGTTATGTCGAAGGCGTCAATCATGCTTAAGAAGGCGCTTAACGACACAATGTGCCAGGGAACGACGGCGTCCGTCATGACCAGGAGCGCCAGCGTCAAGGCTTGCAGCATGGCTAGACCCTGCGTAACGAAAATAATAGTGCTCCGTTTCAATCGGTCGGCAAGCACACCCGCAACCGGCACCAGGAGAAACCCGGGGAACAGGGAGACAAACCCCATCATTCCCAACAGGAATACGGAATTCGTCAGGCGGTAAATCAGCCAACTCATGGCGATCTGCTGCATCCAGGTCCCCACAAGGGAGATGCCGTTGCCGATAAAGAAGAGGCGGAAATTCCTGTATTTGAGCGCCCGAAAGGTCGAAGTGAGGACTGCCGTGCCGCCAATGTGTTTCATGTATGGTACTGTTCCTCTATCCACGCCTGGTAAGAACCGCTTCGGATGTGGTCGATCCAGTCCCGGTGGTCCAGATACCAGGAAATGGTCCGCCGGAGACCGGAAGCAAAGGATTCTCGCGGCTCCCAATGCAATTCCCGCTTTAATTTGGTCGCATCGATTGCATATCTGCGGTCATGGCCCGGCCTGTCTTTGACGAAGGTAATCAGCTCCCTGCGGGAGCGGCCAGGAGATCCAGGCGCCAGTTCGTCCATCAAGTCGCAGATCATTTCCACGATGACGATGTTTTCCATTTCCGAGTTGCCGCCGATGTTGTACGTCTCCCCCC
>CAZTLA010000057.1:0-17362 GCA_964614365.1 uncultured Syntrophales bacterium
TTGATACGGGCAGAACTCCCGTGTTATGCGTCGATGCCGACGCCAACATGAACTTGAACGAGGTGCTGGGCATTGAGGTCAGGAGCACGATCGGCGAGGCGCGGGAGATGATGAAGAATGATGTTCCCACCGGTATGACCAAGGATGTCTGGTTTGAATATAAGATACAAGAGTCACTCACCGAAGGGAAGGGATTTGACCTGCTGGCCATGGGGCGCCCCGAAGGGGCCGGCTGCTATTGCGCGGCAAACACACTGGCAAGAAAATCCCTGGATCTGCTCACGGAAAATTACCGGTACATCGTGATTGACAATGAAGCAGGCATGGAACATTTCAGCCGGCTCACCACGCGAGACGTGGATCTGCTCTTCATTCTCTCTGATTCCAGTCGTCGCGGCATACTTACGGCGGCACGCATACGGGCGCTTATCCGTGAACTGAATTTAAACATCCGCCGTGATCTTCTGGTGGTGAACCGCGTGCCGGGTGCGCTGAGCGCCGACATACTCGAAGAGATAAAGAAGCAGAACCTTGATTGGGGGGGCGCCATTCCTCAGGACGAAGAGATTTACCGCTACGATCTGGCCGGAAAACCCACGTTTGATCTGCCGGAAACCTCGCCGGCCGTGCGGGAGGCGAGGCGCATACTGGACAGTGTCATTCCTTAATGTAACAACGGTGAGCAGCAAAACTGCCACGGAACTGGTGAGAAGGGAGGTTTCAGGACGATGTCGGCTAAACTTATCAACGGCAATGAAATTGCCAAAATGATACGGGAAGAACTGAAACAGGAAACGCAGCAGCTTAAAGAAATGACCGGAACTATTCCTGGCCTGGTCACGATTTTGGTGGGAGAAAATCCCGCCTCGGTGAGCTATGTCACTGCAAAGCAGAAAACCTCGAAGGAACTGGGGTTTCATTCCATCCAGGACAACCAGCCGGCCGATATCACGGAGGCCGACCTGCTCAAGCTTATTGACAAATACAATAATGATCCCAATATTCACGGTATTTTGGTGCAGCTTCCCTTGCCCAAGCATGTGAATGAAACGAAAATACTCTACGCTATTGACCCCAAGAAGGATGTGGATGGATTTCATCCGGTGAACGTGGGTAAACTGATGATCGGTGAGGCGGACTACCTGCCCTGCACCCCGGCTGGCATTCAGCAGCTCCTGATACGCACCGGCGTCAAGACGGACGGCGCGGAGGTCGTGGTGGTGGGAAGGTCGAACATTGTGGGGAAACCGATTGCCAATATTCTCCTGCAAAAGCAGAAAGGCGCCAACGCCACCGTGACGATCTGCCATACGGGGAGCAGGGATATTGCCTTCCATACCCGCCGGGCCGAGATTCTCATTGTTGCCGCGGGCAAGCCCAATGCGGTCACGGCGGATATGGTAAAGGAGGGCGCCGTGGTCATCGATGTGGGAGTGAACCGCATCGGGATGACGCCGGAAGGGAAGGCAAAATTGTGTGGCGATGTGGATTTTGAGGCTATCAAGGATAAAGCCGGCGCCATCACCCCGGTCCCGGGCGGCGTAGGGCCCATGACTATCACGATGCTGATGATGAATACGGTGAAGGCGGCGAAATTAGCTTCAGGTTTCAAGGAATAGATGACTGCTGCATTGAACGGCAAGGGAAAGGAAAGGAAGGAGGAAATTATCGTGTCTGAGTATATCATGGAAGAAAAGAATTCATTTGACGGGAAGAAGGTTAAAATACTGGGGCCTTCCTATGAGGAGGGAAAACCGGAGAAGCCTGCCGACTGGAGAAAAAAGCTGAGAAATCGAGAGGAAATGCTTTCCTACCTCAAGGTAGGCGAGCGTTGAATTTCTCCCGTGCCGACAGTTTTTTTACGGGTTAGAGCGGTTATCGGAGCGAAGATTCATAATGAGAGGGAGGAACAATCATGGCATTTGCGATACCGACAGCATCATATACGGGCAAGATCAAGGAGGTCGTTTTGGGAAAAGGTCCCAAGGCCGTCACCGTCGGGGGCGAGACGTCGTATCCGTTTCATCTTTTTGAAGGGGAAGCGCCTCATCTTCCCCGCATAGCGATCGAGGTCTACGATGCACCGCCCGACGATTGGGCCGATGCCGCCTTGGAGCCCTATCAGGACGTGCTCAATGACCCGGTTGCCTGGGCGAAGAAGGCGGTGGAGACCTACGGCGCGGAATTGGTTGTCCTGCAGTTGGTGAGCACGGATCCGAACGGACTGAACCGTTCCGCCGAGGAAGCGGCAGCCACGGCAAAGAAAGTGGCGTCCGCTGTGGATGTGCCGGTTATCGTCTGGGGGAGCGGCAGCGTGGACAAGGATGCGGAGGTGCTGCGCAAGGTTACGGAGGTGTGCGACGGCATGAATCTGGTTATCGGTCCCGTTGTGGAGGATAATTACAAGCAGGTGGGCGCGGGCGCGATCGCCTATAAACATACCGTCGCCGCTAATACCCCGATTGATATCAATCTTGCCAAGCAACTGAATATATTGCTGGGAAACCTGGGAGTCCCCGACGGACAACTGATTGTCGATCCCACCACGGGTGGTCTCGGCTACGGCATTGAATACACTTATTCCGTTATGGAACGGGATCGAATGGCGGCGCTCACCCAGCAGGACGAGCGGCTTCAGTTTCCCATTATCTGCAACATGGCGAAGGAAGTATGGAAAACGAAAGAGGCAAAGGCGAAGACAGGAGACGCGCCGACCTTGGGAGATGCGAAGAGGCGGGGCGTCCTGATGGAATCGGTTAGTGCAGTTATGCTCCTTCTGGCGGGGGCGGACGTGCTGATCATGAGGCATCCCGATGCAATCAAGCTGGTTCAGGAGATGATCGGCGATTTTATGGCAACATAAATAAGGAGTATTTGGGCGGACTTCGTGCTCCGCTTTAACGTTATGTTCGATTGTGTCTCTCATCATCTGTCGAGGGGATAGGGAGGCGGGAGTGAAGGAGGAATAAATGTCAGATTTGGAAAAGAAAAGTATTGATCCGGCGACAATCAGCATGCTGAAAAAAGCTGCGGCGGATGGATGCGAAACGATTTTCGATCGTGCCGAGTCCATGAAACCGTGCCCCATCGGAGCGGAGGGGAGCTGCTGTAAGAATTGCGCTATGGGGCCCTGTCGCGTTCCCGCTCCCAAAAAGAAAGATGTTTCCGGCGACAAGGCAAAGCGGGCGGGACTCTGCGGCGCCACGGCGGAAACCATATCCGCCCGTAATTTTGCGCGGATGGTGGCTGCCGGTACGGCCGCTCATTCTGACCATGCCCGGGGCGTAGCGGAATTATTTCTGGCCGCCGCCAAGGGCAAGGTCCCTGAATTTTCCATCAAGGATGAGCAGAAGCTGTATCAGGTTGCATCCGATCTCGGCGTTGAGATCGGCGACCGCTCCGTCCAGGAGATTGCCGTTGAAGTAGGTGAAAAGTGCGTCGCCGAGTTCGGACGCCAGGAAGGGGAACTCCTCTTCGTGAAGAGAGCGCCGGCCAAGCGTCAGGAGATATGGAAAAAGATGGGGGTTGTTCCGCGGGGAATCGATCGTGAAGTGGTGGAGCTGATGCATCGAACCCACATGGGCGTGGATCAGGACTATAAAAGCCTGTTGAATTCAGCCGCCCGGTGCGCGCTCGCCGACGGCTGGGGGGGATCGATGATATCAACCGAGCTGCAGGACATCCTCTTCGGAAATCCCGTGCCGGTGCTGGGTCAGATCAATCTCGGCGTGCTCAAGAAGGATCAGGTGAACGTGGTTGTCCACGGTCATGAACCGATTCTTCCCGAGGTACTTGTCTCGGTGGTGAATGCGCCGGATATTCAGCAGGCGGCCAAAACGGCCGGCGCCACGGGCATCAACCTTGTGGGGATGTGCTGTTCCGCCAATGAGATACTGATGCGTCACGGCATCCCCGTGGCGGGGAACTTCCTCCAGCAGGAACTGGCCATTGTAACCGGAGCCGTTGACGCCATGGTGGTGGACGTTCAGTGCGAGATGCAGTCATTGGCGCAGGTGGCGAAATGCTACCATACCAAGCTGATTACGACCAACGCCAAGGCGAAGATCGACGGCGCCAAGCAGGTCGAATTCGATGAGCACCAGGCGACGAAAGAGGCTAAAAAAATATTATTGGAAGCGGTGAATAACTTTAAAAACCGGAAACCGAACGTGGAGATCCCCTCGGAAACCACGGAACAGGTGGTGGGATTCAGTCACGAAACGATCAATTATCTGCTGGGAGGCGTATTCCGGGCGTCGTACCGCCCCTTGAATGACAATATCATCAACGGCCGCATTCGCGGTATCGCCGGCGTCGTTGGCTGCAATAACGCCCGCGTCACTCACGACGATCCTAATCTGACCCTCATCAAGGAATTAATCAAGAACGATGTAATCGTGCTTACGACCGGCTGCGCGGCCATGGCCTGCGGCAAAGCGGGACTTCTTACCCCGGAAGCCGCCAGGGAACATGCCGGGTCCGGCCTGGCTTCCGTCTGCGAAGCGGTAGGCATTCCGCCGGTGCTGCACATGGGCGCCTGCGTGGACAACAGCAGGATACTCATGGCGGCTACCGCGGTGGTAAAAGCCGGCGGGCTCGGCGACGACATCAGCGACCTTCCTGCAGCCGGAGCTGCGCTCGAGTGGATGAGCGAGAAGGCTGTTGCCATAGGTCATTACTTCGTCGCTTCGGGCGTGTACACCATATTCGGCGTCACCTGGCCCACGACCGGGAGCGAAGCGGTGAGCAAGCTTCTCTTTGAGGATTATGAAAACAGCTTCAAGGGGAAATGGGGCTTTGAGGTGGATCCCCTCAAAGCGGCAAAACTGATGATCGAGCACATCGATAAGAAACGGAAGGCCCTGGGTATAGACAAGGCCAGAGATCGCGTCCTGTTCGATATGGCAAAGCGCCGGGAAATTGATGCTGCCTAATTTTAAACTGATGTTCATTCTGAAGGCGGCGAGAAACCGCTGCCGGAACGACTCACGATAGCTGGAAGGAGGTTTTCACCGTGTCAAAAATCATTGCATCTGCAGCGATACGAGGGGCCCACAAGATTATGGAACGGGCGGAGAAGAACTATAAGGATGCCCTGGAAAAATGGGGGCCTGAGCAGGATGTCGGTTTCCCCGATACGGCCTATTATCTGCCCGTTATTTACGCCATGCTGGGCATTCCCGTTCAGAAATTAAAAGACATCAAACCGGTATTGGAGCGTTGCCGGGTCCTTTTGCCGCCTCTGGTAAAAGAGAAAGTCGCGCTCCCCTATCTTGCTCCCGCCCTTGATGCGGGTATGGCGACTTTTTTCGCTGAGGAGATTAGCGAGGCGATCCGCTACCTGGATGACCCCAACTTTTACACGAAGCAGGAAGACATCCTGCCCGATAACATTTGGCTGGGCGCCGCCAATGACCTCATTTTCCGGAAGAGGGGGGTGGAGTTTGTAGACGGCACGGCGCCCGGTTTTGCCGCCATCGTCGGCGCGGCGCCGAATGCGGAAATTGCAAAAAAAATCGCCCTCGAGCTTCAGGAGAAGAACCTCTATATTTTTATGTGCGCCGAGCACGAAGGCAAGCGTTTTTCCGAACAGCTCGTAGAAGCCGGCGTCCAAATCGGATGGCCAACGCGTCTGGTTTCCTTTGGACCCGACATATCAGCGGCTGTTTTTGCCATGGGTTTTGCCTGTCGCGTCGCCATGGCCTTTGGCGGGATCAAACCGGGCGATTACCGGAAAAACCTGCTCTATAACAAGGATCGTACCTTTGCCTTCGTCATGCCCATGGGATTCGTCACGGATGAATGGTATGCCAATGCCGCGGGCGCCATCAACTGGGGATTCCCCACGATCGCGGATACCCCCATTCCCGAAGTTCTCCCCACGGGTATCTGCACGTATGAACATGTCGTTTCAAATATTCCCCACGACCAGATCGTGCAGAAGGCGGTGGAGGTCAGGGGACTCAAGGTTACGGTAGCCAACGTCCCCATCCCCGTATCCTACGGCCCCGCATTCGAGGGCGAGCGGGTCAGGGGGGAGGACATATATCTTGAATGCGGCGGCGGCCGCACGCACGCCGTGGAATGGATCACCACGAAGAACATGGATGAAGTTGAGGACGCCCGCGTAGACGTGATCGGTCCCGATGTGGACCAGGTCCAGGCGCCGGCGCAGCTTCCCCTGGCGATCGTGGCCGAGGTGGCCGGAAGGCAGATGCAGGAGGACTTTGAGCCCATCCTGGAGCGCCAGATCCACCATCTGATCAACTATGCGCAGGGGATCATGCACATCGGTCAGCGCGATATTGCGTGGGTGCGAGTCAGCAAGAGCGCCGTGCAAAAAGGATTCAAGCTTGCCGATCTGGGTAAGATTCTGCACGCGAAACTGCATCAGGATTACGGCGCCATCTTCGACAAGGTCCAGGTCAAGGTCTATACGGATGCCAAAGAGGTGGATAAGATTCTTGCCCAGGCGAGGGAGGTATACCACAAGCGTGATGCCCGGATCGAGGGCATGACCGACGAGACCACGGACACCTTTTACTCCTGTCTGTTGTGCCAGTCCTTCGCGCCGAACCATGTCTGCGTCGTGAGCCCCGAACGCACCGGCCTGTGCGGCGCTTACAACTGGATGGACTGCAAGGCCGCTTATGAGATAAGTCCCACCGGTCCCAACCAGCCCATCGCCAAGGGCGATATCACCGATCCGAAGCTGGGCCAGTGGAAAGGCATCAATAAATTCGTATTCGATGCCTCGCGGCAGAAAATTACCCAAGTGAGTCTGTACAGCTTGATGAATGATCCCATGACCACCTGCGGCTGCTGCGAATGTCTTGCGGCGGTTCTTCCCACCTGCAACGGCATCATGACGGTCAACCGCGATTACATGGGCATGACGCCCTGCGGGATGAAGTTTACCACCCTCGCCGGGACGGCCGGCGGCGGCGCGGTAACGCCGGGCTTCCTGGGCCACAGCAAATATAATATTACCCAAAGGAAGTGGATCGCGGGCGACGGCGGCATCAAGCGCCTGGTATGGCTGCCCAAGATGCTGAAGGATGAAGTCAGGGAGCGTCTGATCAAACGCGGAGAGGAAATCGGCATCCCCAATTTCTTCGACATGATTGCCGATGAAACCATCGGGGTAACTGAAGAAGAGATACTTCCCTTCCTCACGGAAAAGAATCATCCGGCGTTGACGATGGAATCCATCCTCGGTTAACGGACATTCGACGGGGATGATGTACGCCGGAAGCGCATACATCATCTCACGAGGATACGCGATTACAATGATACCTATGTCTCTGATTGGAAAGGAGAGTGAACAATGGCATTAACGGGAATTCAGATATTCAAACTGTTGCCCAAGACGAACTGCGGCGAATGCGGCGTGCCCACGTGCCTTGCTTTTGCCATGAACCTGGCCGCCGGCAAGGCGGAACTGGTTGCCTGCCGCTTTATCACGGAAGAGTCGAAGGCGATGTTATCGGAGGCATCGGCGCCTCCCATCCGGCCCCTGTCCATCGGCGCGGGCGATAATGTTGTGAAAATCGGCGGTGAAACCGTCCTGTTCCGCCACGAAAAGACGTTCGTCAACAAGCCGGGGCTCGCCATGCTGATCAGCGACAACGCCACGGACGTGGATGTGCGCCTCAAGCGCTTTAGGGAATTGAAGTATGAGTGGGTTGGGCTTACCCTGCGGCCGGAAATGATCGCCGTCAAGAATGACTCGGGAGACGCCGGCACGTTCGAAGCGCTGGTCAAGAAAATCAAAGGGGAAACCGATGCCGCCCTGATCCTCATGAGCGACAAGGTCGATGCCATGACGGCCGCCGTCAAAGCCGCTGCCGACCGTCTGCCGCTCATCTACGCGGCCACCGAGGCGAACTGCGATGCCATGGCTGCTCTTGCCGCGGAGAACAAGTGCCCGCTTGCCGTCAAGGCCGACACTATCGACAAGGTCATTGCCCTTTCCGATAAGCTTACGGCGGCCGGCGTGAAGGACCTGGTGCTCGATTCGGGAGCGCGGACGCTCCGCAGGGCATTTGAAGATCAGGTATTCATCCGCCGGGCGGCGCTCAACCAGAAGAACCGTTCGCTGGGATTTCCCACGATCACCTTCCCCTGTGAAATGGCCGGCGATCTCATGAAGGAAACCCTGATCGCTTCCACGTTCATCGCCAAGTACGCCGGCATTATCGTTCTGTCCGACTTCCAGGGCGAGAGCATCTTCCCTCTCCTCGTCGGTCGTCTCAACATCTATACCGACCCGCAGCGGCCGATGATGATGCAACAGGGCATCTATCCGATCGGCAATCCCACGGAGGATTCGCCGGTGCTCATCACGACGAATTTTGCGCTCACCTATTTCATCGTGTCCGGCGAAATCGAAGCAAGCCGCGTCCCAAGCTGGCTGCTCATCATGGATACGGAGGGCCTCTCCGTCCTCACCGCCTGGGCCGCGGGCAAGTTCGTCGGCGATGCCATGGGCCAGTTCATCAAGAAGTGCGGCATAACGGAGAAGGTGAAGCACCGCAAGGTCTGCATTCCCGGCTTCGTGGCCGCAGTTAGCGGGGACTTGGAAGAGGAACTCGGTACGGGCTGGGAGGTAAAGATCGGACCGCGTGAAGCTGCGCATTTGTCGGCTTTTCTGAAGATGGGTGCATAACGTTAATTCCGGGAATACGATGATCGTATCCGTTTTATTTCCTTCGCTGAAGCAAATCGGATGCGGCTGTTCTTCCCGCTCATGATCAAGAGGAGGTAGAGAGCATATGCTTCGCATTGGTGAAAATCTCAATGTCATGGTGAAAAAGATCGGGACTGCCATGAAGGATCGCGATCCCAAGCCTATCCAGGAACTTGCAATTGCCGAGACGAAGGCAGGCGTTGATTATATCGACATCAATCTGGGACCTGCGCGTAAAGAGGGCGGGCCGTTGATGGAGTGGGTCGTGAAGACAGTGCAGGAAGTGACGGATCTGCCGCTGTATCTCGACACGATCAATACGGAGGCCATTGAGGCGGGCCTGAAAGTCTATAAGAACAAGAAGGGCAAGCCGGTGATCAATTCCATTATGGCGCGGCCCGAGAGTATGGAAGCAAAATTCCCCCTGGCCAAGAAATATGATGCCGGTCTGGTTGCGCTTCTCTGGGGACCGTCCGGTCTTCCCCGCGACGCCGGTGAGCGCGGCGTGCTGGCGGCGGAACTCATGCAAAAAGCCATGGAGTTCGGCATTCCCAACGAAGACGTGTGGATCGATCCGATCGTGACGCCGGTGACCAGCCCCCAGAGCCAGGTGCAGGTGCCCAGCCTGGTGGAATTTATGACGATGTTCAATGACCTCCAGGAGATGACGCCCGGCTTGCGGTCAACCTGCGGTCTGTCCAACGTTTCCAACGGCGCCCCCGATCATCTGCGGCCCATCATCAACCAGACCTATCTGATGATGCTGCAGCGCTACGGCATGGCTTCGGCAATTGTGGACGCCTTTGATGAAGATCTGAAGAAATTTGCCGAGAGCAGCAGGCCCGATCTTTCCGCCATCGTTTACCGGATCATGGACGGAGAGGATGTGGATATGAAATCCCTCACCAAGGAACAGGCAGATTACGTAAAAACCACCAAGGTGCTCATGGGGAATATCCTCTACTCGGATTCCTGGCTGGAGCTCTAAGAGAAAGACAGCGTTTGACATGACTGAAAACGATAATCGTCCGGTACTCATCATCGGCGGGGGTATTTCCGGCATCGTCTGTTCACTGGAGTTGAATCGCCTCGATGTGCCGGTTGTTCTTGTAGAAAAAGAAGCCTCTCTGGGCGGCCTTGCCGCCCGCTTCAGTTGCAAGGCCTCGGAGACATGCAACAAGTGCTTTGCCTGCGTCGCCGACAAGAAGCTCTCGGAGATAAGCGGGCAACGGTCCGTTTCCGTACTCACGGAAACGGAGATTACGGGTGTAGCGGGCGAACCGGGAAGGTATGCCGTTTCCGTCAAGAGTGCAGCCGCCGGGGTTTCGGAAATTCAAGCAGCGGCCATCGTCGTCGCCGCAGGGATCGATCCCTACGACGCCGCCGGCAAGGGTGAATACGGGTACGGTGTCTTCAAAAACGTCATCACGGGACATAATTTGGAAGAGATGCTCCGTTTTACTGGTGGGCTCTGCCGACCCTCAGACGGCAAGCTGCCTCGTAACCTGGCGTTTATTCAGTGCGTGGGAAGCCGTGACGAGTCAATCGGCAACCTCTACTGTTCCCAGGTCTGCTGCGCCTACGCCCTTCGTCTCATCAAGATGATCAGACATAAATACCCCGAGGTAACCGCCACCTTTTTCTACATGGACATCCAGCCTGCCGGCGCTTCCTTCCCGAGTTTTCTTGCTGAGTGCCGTGCGGATACGGGAATACGATTTATCCGGTCTCTTCCCTCCCGGGTCTATCACTCACCCGCAACCGAAGACCTCCGGGTACGGATGGCGGACACCGGGCAGGGAGAGGTGCGGGATGAACCCTTCGACATGGTGGTTCTTTCCGTCGGCATGGTTTTGAAGAAGGAGACAAAGCTTCTGGCGGATATGCTGGGACTCGGGTTGAACGAGGAGGGTTTTCTGGTCAGTCCGCCGGTGGACACCGGTGTTTTTGTTGCCGGCGCCGGCGCCGGCCCCAAGGATATAGACCGGTCGGCGACCCAGGCGAAAGCTATTGCCGCATCGGTTCACCACTATTTGCAAGGCAGGGAATAAATGTATCAGACGGTTTACTGCAGCACATCGACTGTTCCCGATTCCGTTCTCCTCAAGCCAGAAGTGCTCATCATCGGAGGTGGAGTGGTGGGCATGACGGTGGCCAGGGAACTTGCCCGGGGAGGCATGCATGCCGTTATTGCGGAACGGGAAGAATCCTTAGGCGGTGGAATCCGGCAGTTGCGTTATTTTTACGATCGACCCACCGACGTGCGGAAGTGGATAGGAGAGTTGACGGCGGCAGCGGAGGGCGCCGGGAACATTACCGTATTCAAAGGGGTCCAACTCAAACACTTTGAGGGCCAACTGGGGCGATTCCAGGCGGTGCTCACGAGGAAGGACGGCAGTGAGATTTTACTGACGCCGTCTGCAGTGGTGGTCGCTCTGGGCTGCGTGACGCTTCGTTCCGATAAAAAGGTCGGCGAGGATGGTCGTGTCGTCGGATTGACCGAGATGGAGAACCTTCTTGCTGCGGCAGGGGATGCACCCCTTCGCTTGATGGGTCAGGCGGTGACGGCGGTTACCTATTATCTCGACCGGACGAATGACGACATCAAGATCCATACGGTCAATGCCATAAAACAGGCAATCATGCTGCGGGAGAAAGGCTGCCAGGCAGCCGTTGTCGCCAGAGATTTGAAAGTTTCCGTTTCCGGCATGGAACGGCTCTATCGTCGTGCGCGGGAAAAGGGAGTGATGTTTTACAAGTACGATGAGCCTCCCATACTCTCCGTTGCCGGGCCCGCCGCTGACGGCCGGATCAAGGTAGAAATACCCGACATGAGCACCTTGAGCCGGGAACTGCGGGAGATCGTTTCTCTCGTGTCCGATATCGTCGTGATAAGCGAGACACTTGCCGCCGATCCGACAGCGCCGGAACTTTACCGACTGCTCCGGCTGCGGCCCGGCAGGGACGGCATGCTCATGGATGACAATCCACAGCTCCAGCGGGTCTCTTCGAACAGGCGGGGAATATTCCTGGCCGGCGCCTGCCGGTTTCCCCAAGTCGTAACGGAATCCCTGACCGAAGCCCACGGCGTCGTGCAGGAGATAAAGGCGCTTCTTCACAAAGGCGTGTATACGCCGTCGAATCCGATTGCGGAAGTCGATCCCCGAAAATGTGCCGTCTGTTATGCCTGTGCGCGGCTCTGTCCGCACGCGGCAATTGCGATAGAAAAATATGGGGAACGGAACGTATATGACCAGCCGATCCTTGCCGAAAATGCCGTCCCCTCCTGGGCTGCCCGTGTCGAGCCTGCCGCTTGTTTCGGATGCGGCGTCTGCATTGCCGAATGCCCGGCCAAGGCCATAACGCTGTATACACAGGCGTGATATTTTCCCGTTATCGGGATTAAGGAGATACCATGTCGACCTTCGATCCTAAAATAGTCGCCTTCTGCTGTGAGCAATCAGGCGTTCAAGCCGCGGACATGGCAAAGGCGCTGAATCGGAACCTGCCCCGTAACGTCGAGTTTGTTTCCGTACCCTGTTCCGGCCGCATTGAGACTCTGTTTCTGCTCAAGGCCCTTGAAGGCGGCGCGGACGGCGTCGTGGTTTTTGCCTGTTACGAAGATAATTGCCGGTACCTGCAGGGCAACCTGCGAATGAAAGGTCGCGTTGCCTATGCAAAGCAGATGCTCGCAAAAATTGGTTTGGAGGGCGAGCGGATAGAACTTTTTCACGTGGCCACAAACAGCGGCGCAAAATTCGCGGAGGTTCTTCGAGAGAAAGCGGAGCAACTGCGCGGATTGGGACCGAGTGCGGCAAAATAGAGACTACAATTTCTTCCCTATTCATTTGTGAGGAGTGACGACGATATGATTAAAGCCGAACAGAAACCCCTTGAGGAGCTGCTGGAATACCTGGCTCCTTTCAGTAAAATCCTGCTTTCCGGATGCGGCGCCTGCGTTGCCGTGTGTCATGCCGGGGGCGAAAAGGACGCCGCTTTGCTGGCGTCGGCTCTCAGAATGGCGAGAAAGAAAATGGGGAAACCCCTGGAGATACTCGAAATGACGCCCGCCCGCCAGTGCGAGCCGGAATTTGCCCTGGAATTGTCCGATATGGTCGGCAAGGTCGAGGCAGTGCTTTCCGTGTCCTGCGGCGTGGGCGTGCAGACGATCGTTCGTCATTATCCGGCGATGCGGGTTTTTCCCGGCGTCAATACCACCTTCATGGGCGAAACGGTCAACCACGGGGTTTGGGAAGAGCGCTGTCAGGCCTGCGGCAACTGCATACTGGAGAAGACTGCCGGGGTCTGTCCGATTGCCCGCTGCGCCAAGCAGTTGTTAAACGGTCCCTGCGGCGGTTCCTCGAAGGGAAAATGTGAAATTAAGCGTGAGACGGATTGCGCCTGGCAGTTGATCTATGATCGCTCCAAGGCCTTGAACCAGTTGCACCGGCTTACGGAAATACTTCCTGCCAAGCAGTGGGGCACCGAATCGCGGGATAGCGGACCGAGAAGGATCGTAAGGGAGGATCTCAAGGTATGAAGTCGGGGAGCAATCTGGAAAAGGTTTTCGAAAAAGGGCATTTTGCCGTCACGTCCGAGTTGGGACCTCCCAAGGGCAATGACATCAGTGTTATAAAGCGCAAGGTGGACTTTCTGCGCGGCTTTGTGGATGCGGTGAACGTTACGGACAATCAGACCGCCATCGTGCGCATGTCCAGCATTGCCGCCTGTGCGTTCGTGATCCAGATGGGGATGGAGCCGGTGATGCAGATGGTAACCCGCGACCGGAACCGCGTTGCCATGCAGAGCGATCTCTTTGGCGCCACCGCGCTGGGAATCAGGAACATTGTCTGCTTGACCGGCGACCACCATACCTTCGGCAACCAGGTGCACGCAAAAAACGTCCACGATCTTGATTCCGTGCAACTCATTCAAATGGTAAAGAGAATGCGGGACGAGAAACTGCTGCTGGGCGGCGAGGAAAAGATCGAGGGCGAAATCAGTCTGTTTATCGGCGGGGCTGCCAATCCCTTCGGCGATCCCTTCGAGTTCCGGGCGCTCCGCACGGCTAAGAAGGCCGCCGCAGGCGTTGATTTCATCCAGACCCAGTGCATATACGACATGGAACGCTTCAAGGAATGGATGAAGATGATCCGGGACTTGGGCGTCCACGAAAAGGTCCACATCATGGCGGGCATCACCCCTCTCAAATCGGCCGGTATGGCGCGCTACATGGCGAAAAACGTGTCGGGGATCACGATCCCGGACGCCACCATCGACCGTATGGCGAAAGCGGCCAAGGGCGCCGAAGAGGGAATCAAGATATGCGTGGAGCAGATTCAGGAAGTTCGAGAGATCGAGGGAGTTCATGGCGTCCATATCATGGCGATTGAATGGGAGCAGATGATCGGGCAGATCGTGGAAAAGGCAGGCCTTCTGCCGCGTCCCCACGCGGGATAGATGTCTTTTACCCCTTCCGAGGGAATTGAAGATGCTTCAGTCCATTATTGAGCTGGCGAACGATGGCATCCTGGTTTTCAATGACCGGCTGCGGGTGGAATACGCAAACCGCACCATCTCGCAGATAACGGGCTACGATCACGTCCGGATCATGGAGATGACCATAACGGAACTCCTGGGGCACAAAAGCAGGGAGCTTCTGGAAGATATTTTTTCCCGTCCGGAGATGTATGGGGAAAAAACCTGTACGGAGATTCAACTTACGACTGCAGACGGCAGCGTCAGACAGGTGGAAATTTGCCTTGCGCTGGCGAAACCTCCCGACGGCACGGACAAGGCCTATGCCTATGTCCGCGACATAACCGATCAGAAACGCATCGAGAACGAAATCCGGAAGGCCAATGAATTTTTCAAGAACCTGATTTCCAGCTCCGTGGACGGGATCATTGCCGCCGACATGAAGGGCAATATTTTTATCTTTAATCATGGAGCGGAGATTCTTACCGGGTATACGGAGGAGGAGGTCATCGGCAAGGTCCACATAACTCAGATCTATACTGAGGGCGTTGCCAAGGATATCATGAAGAAGCTGCGCAGCGTAGAGCATGGAGGCATCGGCAAACTGAACCCCTCCCAGCTCAACCTGGTCAGCAAGAGCGGCGAAGAAATTCCCTTTCAGTTGTCTGCGGCGCTGATCTACGACGGCGCCGGCAATGAAACGGCCAGCGTGGGAATATTCACGGACTTGCGGCCACGTCTTGCCATGGAGCGAAAACTTCAGGAAACCCATATTCAGCTCGTCAGCTCGGAAAAGCTTGCCTCGCTGGGCAAGCTTGCTGCCGGCATTGCCCACGAAATCAATAACCCTCTCGGAGGGATCCTTATTTACGCAAGCCTGATGATGGAAGATCTGCCCGATGACGACCCCAAACGGCAGGATCTGGCTCGTATCGTTCAGGAGGCGGGGCGTTGCAAGGACATCGTGAAAAGTCTTCTCGAGTTTGCGCGCCAGGGAGAGCTTAAAATGGAACCGGTTGATATCAACCGCGCCATTACCGAAGGGCTCTTCTTTCTTGAAAATCAGGCTCTGTTTCACAATATCCGGATCATCAAGAACCTGGAACCTTTGCTTCCTTTTGCACGGGGCAATTCCGGCCAGCTCAAGCAGGTCTTCATGAATATCGTCGTCAATGCCGCCGAGGCCATGCACGGCAACGGCACCCTGACTATTTCCACCGTCTTCAGCCGGGAACTCGAAACCATAACGATCGAATTCGCCGATACGGGAGAAGGTATTCCGGAAGAAAACCTTACCCGGATTTTCGATCCCTTTTTTACCACCAAGGAAGTCGGCAAGGGAACCGGGTTGGGGCTCAGCACCGCCTACGGCATTATAGAAAGTCACGGCAGCAAGATAGAGGTAAGAAGCAGGGTGGGCGTGGGCACCAGCTTTTCCATTTTACTGGCGCCCTACCCGGAAACGCAGCCGATTACGGAGACCCGTCCGGAAGAAGCGGCCGGATATATCCGGGATGTGAGAAATGGCGAAAACGCATCAGACGGCTGCCGGAGCGCCCCTTTGCCTTGACATACTCCACCGCTTCATTGTACGGAAAATTTCATTTGCGAGGTCAACGATGAACATGCACGAATCGGAAATACAAACCAACAGTTCTTTTCTTGACGAAGTAATTCGAGAAAGCAAGGTGGACATCCGGGCCTGCTACCAGTGCCAGAAGTGTTCCGCGGGATGTCCCGTTGTTTCCGCCATGGATATTTACCCCAATCAGGTTATCCGGCAAATCCAGTACGGAAGGCGCGAAAAGGTGCTGGGTTCAAAGAGCATTTGGGTATGCGCTTCCTGCCATACCTGCAGCGTCAGATGTCCCAACGATATTGATTTTGCCAAAGTCATGGACAGCCTGCGGCATCTTGCCCTCCGCTCGCGAATTGTCGCCGGAGAGAAGGACATTCCCATTTTTCATACGGCCTTTTTGGACGGCATCAAAGGCACGGGCCGCATCCATGAGTTGTCCCTTATCTTCCGGTTCAAAGTGAAGACAAAGGATTTCCTGAAGGATGCAGGATTGGGATGGCAGATGTTTCGCCGCGGAAAGATCAAGGTTATACCGCAGAGTTTCACCGGGGGAAAAGAGATTAAAGAAATTTTCAGCGCTTATGAGAAAGGGGCGAAAAAGTGAAAGACGTAACCTACTATCCGGGGTGCTCCCTCCATGGGACGGCCCGCGAATATGACGAATCATTCCGGGGGGTGTCGCAACTGATGGAGGTGAATCTGCACGAATTGGAGGACTGGACCTGCTGTGGCTCCACGTCGGCTCACTGCACCGATGAAGCGCTGTCCGTCGCTCTGCCGGTGCGTAATTTACGGATAGCGGAGAAACAGAACCGCGACATGATTGTGCCCTGCGTTGCCTGTTACAGTCGTTTTAAAGCCGCGGAACAAGACGCCAAGGAGCATCCCGAATTGCTCCCTTCTCCCTATGAAGGCAACGTGGCGGTGCGTTACGCCCTCGACTTTTTTTGCGATCCCCCCCTGATTGAAGATCTGAAGGCAAAAATCGTGAAACCGCTCTCTGGCCTCAAAGTTGCCTGCTACTATGGCTGCCTTGCCGTACGTCCCCCGGAGCTGACTGGTGTGAAGCTCTATGAAAATCCCTATCACATGGATCGCCTCATGGAAATGCTGGGCGCCCAGGCCGTGCCCTGGTCCTACAAGACAGACTGCTGCGGGGCAAGTCTGGTGATGACGCGAACTGATATCGTCGTAACGTTAAGTCAAAGAATCCTATCCATGGCGCTTGACGCTGGGGCTGATTGCATCGTTACGGGCTGCACCATGTGTCATGCGAATCTGGATACGAGACAGGCGGGCCTTACAGCCGTATCAGGCGGCAACTCGGAAATCCCCGTCTTTTATTTTACCGAGCTGATGGGGCTTGCAATGGGGCATAAGGAAGTAAAAAAGTGGCTCAGCCGCCATCTAACCGATCCGATCAAGCTCCTTTCAGGTAAAGGATTACTATAATCTTCATAAAAGGATAGACATGGAAGATAAAGTAGGAGCAGTGCTGGTTGTAGGCGGCGGAATCGCAGGAATCCAGGCTTCCCTTGATCTGGCAGAGTCCGGGTACTACGTTTATCTCCTCGAATCATCTCCTGCCATCGGCGGTCGGATGGCGCAGTTGGACA